>MORC01000002.1 GCA_003260345.1 Candidatus Gracilibacteria bacterium GN02-873
AGAAGAAAAATTGATTGGGTCGGACATTATTCCTTTTTTCTTCGCCAATATGTATTTTCACACCACTACGGCGTACGATATTTTGCGACATTTTGGCTTTCAAATTGGGAAAAAAGATTTTCTCGGAACACAAGTTTTCGCCAAATTACAAAAATAAAATCCCCTACTTCGGGGATTTTTTAGTATTTAAAAATTTTTTCACCATATACTCGCCATCCAGCACATATCCGCGTTTTTCATAATATCCGCGCACACCAACACCAGAAATTACGGCCATTTTTTCAATGGTTGGATATTTTTCTCGAATAATTTTTTCAGCCTCAGCAATCATTTTTTTTCCAAAACCCTGATGCTGACCAGAATGATCACCCGTAAAGCCCACTGGAATCTGATCTCCAAAAACATGGATTTCGCGAATAATCGCGGCATTTTCGAGTTCTGCAATAAAATGTTTTTCACGAGAAAAATACTGCGATGGCACTCTCAAGCGCAAAAGCCCAAAAATTGTTCGGTCGTTTGGGTCAATCATTTGCAAAAAATATTCATGCCCATCAGAGGCTTCATAAAAATCAATTTCCAAAATCGCGTCGTCAGGAGAATTCCCTTTTGCACGAATCTCGCGCGCAGAAATATCATGTCGCTTCAATCCTCGGGCACGCATAGCAACTTCGGTCACTTGGCGCAAATTGGCTGTTTTGGATCCTGCAAAAATCTCATGCGCGGGAATATCACGATACATGCGATTGAGGCGCACATATTCTGGCAAATACGACTGCAATTCCGCCATCAATGGAATCAATTCCTTGTCTTCATACGGCTGAAATTTCCCATCTTCCCAAAGTTTTGTGAGCTCAGAATTGGGCGTTACGACCATTGGATAAATTTTAATTTCATCAGGTCGAAAATTCTGATCATCAAAAATTCGCTTCATCGCGGATTTGTCGAGTTCAGGCGTCGCACCGACCAAACCAGGCATCATATGTGCTACCACTTTAAAGCCCGCATCTTTGAGCAATTTGGTTGCAAGAATTGACTCAGCATTCCCATGGCCGCGCAAATTTTTCTCATTGATATCATCATGCGTCGTCTGATAGCCAATTTCTACACGTGTGATTCCATAGCGACGCAAACGTTTGATCTCTTCAATTGTGATCCAGTCTGGGCGTGTCTCAATCGCCATTCCAATCACGCGACTTTTCGCTGTTTCATTACGTTTTTTGGCTTCTTCAAGCGTTTGTGAAAGCTGAAGATCTTCATTTTTTGTCGTTTTTTCTTCAAATGGTGAATATTTCCCATTTTCTGAAAAATTATGCTCTTTTTCAGAAAAAAGCGTATGCGCATCGTAAATATTTTTTACAAAATCTTCCTGATATTTTTGCGGATACACGCTCCAAGTTCCGCCAATAATGCGCACATCGCACTTAGAAATCGCATTTCCCGTGATTTCCAATGAGCGCAGGCGATTTTGTACTTGCAAAAATGGGTCAAACGCGTTCATCTCAGCGCGTTGTACGGCCGGCTCGTCAGAAATATAACTTTTTGGCAAACCATCGTATGTCGGACAATAAATACACTTTCCAGGGCAACCCCAAAATTTCGTCAAAAGCGAAATGACTGAAACACCCGAAAGTGAGCGAACCGCGCGCTTACGAAGTACTTTTCGAATACGAAGCTCATCTTCAATTTTTCCCGATTTTACAAGCTCAGAAAATCTATTAAGCAATGAAATATGGCTTGGTCAAGTAGGAATTTTGTATTCCGCAAGAATTTCATTTTTCAGGCGATGAAATTGTTCTTTTTCGGTAATTTTTTTATCATCAGCGAGCGCAAATAAAATTCTATCTTCAATGTGAAAATTTGATTGGTTGAACATATGGTTTTTGTAATGCGGAAAATTATATGAAAAAAGAGGTTTTTTGCAAAAATAAAAATTTTGTGATAACATATCCAAAATCATTTTATAATATGGAAAAATTTCACGGAATGTCGTTTTTGTTTGAACATGCTGATATTTTTATCTTTTTAGCACTCGGTTTTTTTATTATTGGCGTTGTGTCAATTACAACGAGTCTACACAGCATTGATGAAAATCTCAAAAAAATTGCAAAAAATCTCGAAAAATAAAAAACTTCCCTCTGGGGAAGTTTTTGTTTTCAAGTGGCGGAGAGACAGGGATTCGAACCCTGGAGCCCTTGCGGACTGCCGGTTTTCAAGACCGGTGCATTCGACCACTCTGCCATCTCTCCAAGATGTTGTCGAAAACAGTGCACGCAGTATATAAAAAATTTTGGATTTGTCAAAATTTTTTTTGATTTTTCTCAGTTTAAAAATTTTTTGAAAACATTTTCCTAGCACGCACCGCATCTCGAACATTTTCCCGCTGATCTCTGTCATGAAATTTGAGCATATCTTGCGAAATAATCACACCACTCGGTCGCCCCATTTTTTCCCAATTTCATCGTGTTTTTCGTTCACCAAAAAATCGAATAATCACATTGAAGCAATAATGCCAAAAAAATATTTTTCGCGATTTTCCCGAAAATTTCACAAATTGCAAATTTTCTTTTTTTTGATTTTCGTCGATTTGAACCCAAGAGTTTTGCTGCAAAAATTGTTCGTACGAATCATCAAAATCCAAAATTGGCTTCAAAAAATATACCCAAAAATACAAATAAATATCATCTTTTATCGCGATTCTACTCATATTTAAAGCATTTTCTGTTGCAAAAAATGACAAACAAAAATTTCCCGCAATATCTTCTCATTTTCGCCAAACTCATTTTCGCCAAAATTTGAGCGTCACAAAAAACCGGACATACCAAAGCATTTTTGGCTTTGTAACAATAAAAAGATCGATATCAGAATACTCATTAGTGGTGAACATCGACAAAGAATTACAAATTCCAATCATCGAAATACCACGAATATTCTGAAGTGTTGAAATATATTTTTCTGCGCGCAAAAAAAGCTCTTTCTCGTGAAGATTTGGAATATTTTTGATATTCATTGATGCGATAAATTGGTCTTTTTGATTGTGCATTATGAAAGGTTTTTAATCGCCAATTTTACTTTTTCTGCGAGTGGAAGCGAGTCATCGAGTGTAGCCACAATCGCCTCTACACGAGATTTTTCGTATCCCATGCTCACGAGTGAGCTCACAAGTGGAGTATCAGGCGCGGCTGGCGTTTTTTCTGATGTTGATGGATTTTTAGCAAAATTAATCGAACCTTTGAGATCCACGATAATTTTTTGCGCCGTTTTTTTGCCAATTCCAGGAATGGTGGCGAGCAATTTATCATCTTCGGTCTGAATAGCATTCATAAGGGCTTCACCGCCCAATCCAAGCATATTCAATGCTGTTTTTCCGCCAATTCCAGAAACTTTAATCAGATTTTTAAACAGATTTCTCTCGTTAATCGTCACAAAACCAAACAAAACCTGACTCACATCAGTGATATGATGATGAATCCAAGCAGAAATCGTCTCATTTTCACGAGCGACTGCTACAAGATTTGGCGATGCAAAAATCTCGAGCCCCAACCCTGTATTCTCGACCGAAATCGTGATATTGATGCCATCGATATTAATGACTTTTCCAGAAATATATGCAAACATAGAAAAAATTTTTTACATTATATGGTTTTTTGATAAAATAGCAAAATGCAACACACAAAAAAACACATTGACTGCTTCGTGAATGTTATTGACAATTTTGGCGATATGGGATGTATCCTAGAATTTTGCCTTTATTATAAGAAAAATTATCCTCAAAATTATCATTTTTATATCTTTACCAATGATCAAAAATCACTAATGCAAATATTTGCATTAAATAATTGTGTCGAAAATGTGTCGATATATGATGTTAAAGATTGGCGAAAAATGAGTGATTTGGCGATTTCTTTTTTGCATGCAGATTTCCCAAAAAAGGTTTATAAAAAGGTTTTTCGCGTGGATTATTTGTCATTTGATGAATCTTGGCTCGCGCACAATGGCGATGAGCACTTTTTATCAAGCGAGGATTTTCGAATTTTTGAAATGATAATTTCCCCTCAAAATCGTGGATCTTGATTATTGCCAATATTTGCAATAAATGAAAAACGTGATGAAATAGAGAAAAAATGGCGTTTGTCGAAACAAAAAAAATGGATGTCGATATTTGCATATGATGACACTTTGGCGAAAATTAATTTTGCGGATATTCCTGAAAATTGGCAAATTATTTTTTTTGGACAACAAAAAAACGAAAAAAAATTTCGCGAAAAAAATCCTCACCTCGGAGAAGGCGTCATTTTTCTTCCCTTTGTTTTAGTGCAAGAAATGTATGGAATTTTTCATTTTTCTAACGCAATCATCACGCGCGGCGAAGTGAGTTTTTCGCAAGTTTTGCAAATGAAAAAACCATTTTTATGGGATATATATCACGAAATTGGCGGTTTTCCAACGGCACAAAGCGAGGATTATTTGCGTTTTATGAATTTTGGTGATGAAATACAAAAATTACAAAAAAAACTATGGAATGACGAGGGAAAAATTTCGATTTGAAAAATTGTAGAAAATCTTTACAATGAGCCAAGTTTTACTCAAAATCGTGAGTACAAAAATTTTTGCGAGGAAGTCAAAAAATATATTGACAATTTTGAGAATTCTATATAATGGGCGTACTCGTCTGTCAGTGTAGCTCAGCTGGTTAGAGCACAGGATTCATAACCCTGAGGTCGGCGGTTCAAGTCCGCCCATTGACACCAGAAAAAATCAAAAAACACCTTCGTGGTGTTTTTATTTTTGTCTAGATTTCGATATCACTAAAATCCTCCCGAATGCCATCATTTTTATAGATATGAATGGCATTTTTGATGGCGAGAAGCCCAATAAGCGAAGCGAGGCGCCGTCGCGGAGAAATATCATTTCCAATATTTTCATGAACAAATTTCTCGTTGAGCGTAAGGATTTCATCAATATTATGTTCCAAAAGCAATTCTCCCGTGATCGCCACGCACGCCGTTGCGGTAATCGACATATATCCGTCAAACGAAAATTCAGTCAAAATATCATTTTCAATTCGCAAAAAAACCTCCACAACATCGCTACAAACGCGATTCACTTCACGATATCGAAGCGTCGGATTTTCCATAACATATTTGTTCGGCACATCACGAGAATACGCCATGATCAGTTCTGCTGAGTTCATAAAAATTTTTAAATTCGCTTTATTATGTATAATTTTTCGGAAAATTCAAGTTTTTTACAAAATAAAAAACGCCTTGTGGCGATTTTTTATTTGAGAATTTCCAAATTTTGCAATGTTTCAAAAAATCGATCAATATCCTCTCGCGTATTGTAAATATATAAGCTCGCGCGCAACGAAGCACCAATATTGAGTGCTTGATGCAATGGCTCGGCACAATGATGTCCAGATCGAACGCAAAATCCGCGATCCGCGAGTTCCTCCGCAACATCGTGTGGATGAACATTATCAAAATAAAATGCGAACACACCAAGACGATTCTTGGTAGTTTTGGAACCAATGAGGTGAATATTTTTTGGCAAATTTTTAATTTTTTCAAGAGCGTATTCTGTCAAATCTTGCTCATATTTTTCGATTGCATCGTGGCCACCAATCGACTCAATATATTCCATCGCCCGCAAAAATGACATCGCACCTGCGATATGTGGCGTTCCTGGTTCGTGACGGAATGGCAAACCCGCCGGATCGTAGCCTTCCGTTGTCACACCATTGATCGCACCACCACCACAGAATGCTGGGTTAATTTCTTTGAGCAAATCTTTTCGTGCATAGAAAGCGCCAAAACCCGTATCAGAAAAAACCTTATGCGCCGTGATTACAAAAATGTCAATACCATATTTTTTGACATCCGTCGCCAAATGCGGAAATCTTTGGGAAGCATCCAAAACAAAAAGTGGCTTTTTTTCACATTTTGACAAAATTTCTGACATTTTTTCTAAATCCAAAATTTCACCAGAAACATTACTCGCGCCCGTAATCGAAATAAGTTTTACATCGTGAATTTTGGTTTCAATATCAGCATAATCAATCGTTCCGTCCGCCTTAGCACGCGTCCACAAAATTTCAATTCCATATTCCTCAGCAATAATCTGCCACGGCACAATATTGGCGTGGTGATCCACTTCTGAAAGCAAAATTTTATTACCCTTTTTCAAAATCCCGGTTTTGGCGAGTCCACGAGCAATGAGGTTGAGCGCATATGTCGCGTTGTATGTGTAGACAATTTCATTGTGCGAATCAGCGCCGATAAATTTAGCAAATTTTCGCTTAGACTGGTCGTACAGCTCGGAAGAATTCATCGACAAATCATATGCGCCACGATGAATATTGGAATAATTTGTTTCAAAATATTGTTTCATTCCTTCAATCACCATCGCGGGCTTTTGTGTTGAAGAAGCGGAATCCAAAAATACCAAATCTGGATGCGTTGCAAAAATTGGAAAATCTTTTTTAAACATACATTTTTGAAATAAAAAATTAAAAGTCCCAGAAATTATTATTTTTTGATGTAGTCGAAGAATTGGTGGTACCGGTTATTGTCGAGCCAGAGCCATTTGTTTCATCTTGCATTTTTTTCTCTTCGTTTTTGATTTTTTCTAAATATTCACGCGCTTCAATCGCAAAATCCGCATCTTCATCAATTTGGATGAGTTCTTGAAAAATTTTTTTGGCGGCGTCAAAGTTTTTTTGTTCAAAAAGCAAAATTCATTTTTCGAGCTGAACCACTGGCAAATTTCGCATTTCATCAGACAATCCACTTAGATAAATACTTGCCTCAGTATGCTTGCGAGCTAGGCGTAGTGCCTGAATATAGAGTGGCGCAAGAATTTTTGACTGGCGATATTTTCGAATCCCAGTATTAGCCCATGAATACGCGCGAGCAATATCATTTTTCTCAATTGCAAGCGAAATTGCAACCGCAAAATCATCTTCCGCCGCATCATCTTCCTGCAAAAGATATGACAACACTTTCGTCATGCCCGCCGTATCGCCCAACTTGGCATAATTGTACGCGAGACGACGCTCAAGAATTGTTTTTGGCTTGTAACCAGCGACAATAGCATTATTAAAATACAAATTTGCCGTCGCATAATCTTCCAAAAAAGTATACACTTCACCGAGACGAATAATTATTTCCATGTCATCAGGATTGTGCGCAAAATAATCTAGCATCAAATCGCGAGATTCCTGATATTTTCCAAGCTCATACAATGCGAAGGCACGCATTTTTTTGGCTTCCTGATAATTGGGATTATTCACTAAAATCTCAGCCGCGAACATTCCTGCCAAGCGATACATTTTTTGTTCATAAAAATTTTTTGCCAGGAGCAAATTGCGATATTCGTACTCGGGAGAAATTTTGTGAGAATCTTTCGTAATCGTTTGCAAAGCCAAAATTCAGGATTCCGTGCCAGCATAATTCCACAAAATATCCGCGCATTTTTCGATGCCCGCGTAACACGCATTCAGCGTCGAATAATATTCTTTTTGCAAATCTGTAAACGCAAATTTTTGTAATTCTTTGGCACGGTCATATTCATTATCGAGATAAAATAACGCCAAAATCATATTTGATTGTTCCTCAGTAGTCAACTCTGAGAGCGGAACTCTGACAAAATATGCATACGAATTTTTCCAATCCTTGAGTTGAAAATATGCCGTCGCAATTTTGCGATACAAAACCACATCATCAGGAAGTTTTGCAACGAGCGGCAGATAAAATTCGAGCGCCGCTTTGGGATTATTTTTGCTCATCATATAATCACCTTTACGAATCTGCGTCTGTTCTTTTCGTCGCTCAATCGTGAGCTTGAGACGCGTCTCATCGTCAAGTGTCGCGTTGTATGTTTCGGGCAATTCGGACATTTCTGGCATTGTGGTGGGATTTTCGCTATTTTGCGAGCATGAAGCCAAAATAAAAAATACCGAAAAAATGCTTAATTTTTTCAAAAATTTTTTCATATTTCTGATAATAATCAAATCGCAAGATTTTGCAAATCCGTTCACAAAAAACTTGATTTTTCGTTTGAATTTCTCGGTTTTTTCGTATAATTGCGCCATGTTTTCACTTTCTGATTATCGTTTTGACTTGCCGGCCGAGCTCATCGCCGAGACCGCCGCACATCCTGCGCACGCTGCCAAATTACTTGTTGTCTCACAAAAAAATTCTCAAATTTTGAGTGAGGCGACTTTTTGGGAATTGGATCAATTTTTGGATGAAAATTCTGTACTTTTTTTCAATAATTCCAAAGTATTGCGCGCGCGTATTCCGCTTCGGAATCAAACTCTTTTTCGTGATGGCGAAGAAAAAACTCTCAAAGATGGAGAAATTTTTTTCCTCAAAAATCGTGATAAAAATCACTTTGAAGCGCTCGTTCGACCTGGAAAAAAATTCCGAATCGGGACCAAAATTTTTTTAGGAAATTTTGAATTAACCGTCACGGAAAATACGGATTCTGGGCGAATTTTGCACATCTCGGGCGGAGAAATTTTTGCACTTTTAGATCAATTTGGAGAGTTGCCGTTACCGCCGTATATCGAGTATAGCAGCGAAAAAGAGGCCGATTATCAAAATATTTTCGCCAAAAAAAATGGTTCGGTCGCAGCACCCACAGCGGGTTTGCATTTTAGTGAAGCACTTCTCTACAAACTCAAAAATCCGCGAGAATTCGTCACGCTGCACATTGGGCTGGGAACCTTCAAAACGATCGACACGGACGATATTCGCGCGTATGAAATTCATTCTGAAACGGCGGAAATTCATCACGAAATTTTTGGAAAAATTTTTGAATACAAAAAAAATCATCAAAAAATCGTTGCCGTTGGGACGACTGCATGCCGAACGCTCGAAAGTCTGCCAAGTTTGTGGAAAAATCTCACGGATGAAGAAAAAAATATTTTTGACGAAAATGTGCGAAATTTTTGGGAAAAAATTTCGGAAAAAGCAGAAAAAAATTGGATTACAGAATATATTTTTAGTGAGGATTTTATAGAATTTTCGACACGCGCCTATATCACGCCAGGGTACGATTTTGCTGTTATTGATGAGCTTATTACCAATTTTCATTTGCCAGAATCTTCACTTCTCGTGCTCGTTTCTGCGATGATTGGGCAAGAAAATTTGCTCAAAATCTATGATCACGCCATTCGCGAAAAGTATCGTTTTTTCAGTTTTGGCGATGGAATGTATTTGAAAAAATAATTTGGAAAAAAGTCAAAAAATCATATAATCAGCGCATTATTTTCTCATTTTGCACTATGAAAATTACAAAATGTATCATCCCAGCAGCGGGATTTGGAACACGTTTTCTTCCCGCAACTAAGGCTCAACCAAAGGAAATGCTCACCATCGTGGACACACCTGTGATTCAGATGCTCGTAGAAGAGGCGGTGGCAGCGGGCGCAACAGATATTATTTTTGTAACGAACCATACCAAAAAAACACTCGAGGATCATTTTGACACATCTTTTGAACTTGAACATTTGCTCAAAACAAAAGGCAAAACCAAAGAATTGGAAAAAATTCAAAAAATTACAGAAATGGCGAATTTTTATTTTGTGCGTCAGGGCTCTCCTCGTGGCGATGGGGATGCGATTTTGCAGGCCAAAAATCTCATCGGCAACGAACCTTGTATCGTGCTTTTTGGTGATGATTTGATCAAAGGTGAAAAATCTGGCGCTGAGCAGCTCGTGGCTGCTTTTGAAAAAAACCAAACGCCAATGATTGCTCTTGAAAAAGTGAGTGATGAAAAAGTTTCATCATACGGCATCGTTGAAGCAAAAAATAGCAATGGAAAAATACACGAAGTTTCACGATTTTTGGAAAAACCAAAATCAAGCGAAACTGACTCTCGTCTTGGTGTCATCGGAAAATATATCATCACGCCAGAAGTTTTTGAATATCTCGAAAAGGATGGCGAAAGTGCGAGCAAAGATGGCGAAATCCGCTTGGCGGACGCGTTTGCCAAGATGGTTGTCGACGGGAAAAAACTTCACGGAATCGAGATGGATGGCGTTCGATACGACACTGGCGACAAACTCGGCTTTCTCAAAGCAACAGTGGACTACGCGCTGGATCGCGACGATTTGGGCGAAGAATTCGCGCAATTTCTCAAAGAAAAGTTTTCAAAATAAAATCCTCACACGAGGATTTTTTCTCATTTTATCAAATGGCAAACATTTCCAAAAACATCGGCGATGTGGGCGAGGATATCGCTGCGAGGTTTCTTGAATCCAAATGATACGAAATTTTGGAGAAAAATTTTCGCGTGCGAGGCTGAGAAATTGACCTCATCGCCAAAAAAGAGGAAAAATATTTTTTTGTGGAAGTAAAATTTCGGAAAAATTCGGATTTTTCTCATCCGCTTGAACTTTTCGATTTTCGCAAAGCAAAGCCATTTATGCGGACATTTTTTGAATATATTTCTGAAAAAAATATTGATGAAGATGATTGTCAGATTGACCTCATCGGAATTCTGCCGACTGAGTCGGGTTATCGAATTTTTCACAAAAAATCCGTAGAAATCGATTTTGAAAATCTTCATTTGTAAAATAAAAAATTCCCACAATGGGAATTTTTTATGCCGCTTTTTTGTCTTGATAATTGTCTTGATAATTTTCTGGTAATTTGTGGTGTTCATTCGTGACTTTATCTGGCGCGAATACATCATGCACTTCTTGTAAAAGCTTTTTGCGAATCAAATCAGATTGCGAAGAAGTATTCTGCCCACCCAGAATAAATCTTTGATACGCAATTTCTGCGTCAACATCATTTGGTTTCGTATTTACCAATAAATCATAATTTGTCAAATCCAATCCGTATGGTCTGAGAGCCTGGAAAAATTTATATGTCTTCGTGTCTACACCAACTTCAAATTGTTCGCGTGTAATGGTATTTGGTAGCTTTTCTCGAAAAGTATCCCAAATTTCTTTGATTGAAATCATAAATTGTTTTTTCTGATATTCTGGATTTCGTTGGAATGTTGGGTTGTTTTTGATAAAATCCAAATATGCGAGAATTTGCGCCTGAAATACACCAACTCTATCGGCGCCAGACATCGAACCAGTAAGTTCTTTGAATCCAAGGGCTGAAAGGTGCATTTTGATGGAGCGATATTGAAAACCATCGTCAGAGTTGAAATATGGCATCGATTGGCTCGGAGTAAAGGTTCCTTTATAGCCATTATCATCTTTAAATTTATTGAGCCCTTCGCGAGCAAAATAAGTATCTGATTCTCCGTGCATCGCTCCAAAATATGCTTTAATATCATTAACATCCTTGGAAGAAGTATTTTGATCCATTGACATGATTTGTAGTGTTGGGTCTGTTCCTTGGAGGATTGGGTGAAGCACCTTGTAGTTTTTTCGCCAGAATGCCCACAAATCTTTGTAGATTGGATCAGAATCCTCATCCTTGGTATGAGAATATTGCGCTGGGCGATTTTTTTCAATTTTTTTATACGATGCGAGCATTTCTTCCGCGCCAGGCAATTTTTCTTCCGCGCGTTTTTTGAGCACCATTTTAATGATATTCTTATACAATGCGGAACTCTGCGGAGTTTTGGCAAACAAAAATCCATGGAACGGCACACCCGTGTAGGCAATATTTTTGATTTTATCTGAAGTCGAATAATGCACATAATCTGGCGCACCACCAGCCGTATAGGCAAACATCACACCCAAAAATTCTGCATCCGAACTTTTATCCAAGAGTTTCGGAATAGCGCCGAGCGAAATCTCAAATTCGTTGGAATCCATCTTGGCAACAATATAATCCGCACGAGCAATTGCCGTCGCACCTTCTTTGACAACCTCCTTTTCACCCTTAGCTTGTTGCTCTTGACGACCATTTTCTGCCATTTTCCATACTTTGGCACCACCACCAATAGCTTGCACAAATGGGTTATGTTCTTGATATGTTTTAAAAAGTCGCTCAATGAGTTCCTCTTCTGGTGGATGCTCTTTGATTTCATCTTTTCCAGAAACAGTTTTCTCATAACAATTGCGGTATGCCACACGAGGATTGACACCAATCGCGATGGCCACTTTTTCAAACCAATGATATTTTTTTCCCTGCAAATCTTGCAAAAAACTATCTGGATAAAGTGTTCCGGACATATCGTAAACCAGCATCAGCCCTGCTAAAACTTCATGCGGACGAGCCTTTGGATTCAATAAAATTTCATCACGAATATATTTGCGACGCTGAGCACCGGCAAATTTATCCTTAATATCAGAAACTGTTGATTCAATAAGATTTCCCATAGCTTTGCGTCCACCGAGGCCGCTTGGACCGCGCAAGTTGATAAACGCATAGGCTGAGCGCATTTCCTGCGTCAATTCAAATTTCTTCTTCCAATATTCTTTGATATGCTGGAACTTATAATAAATATCACCGATCGTTCGCAAGCCTCATTTTTGCTCAGGAATCGCATCCATCATATCCTCACCATTTTCGAGTTTTACCTGCTTTTCGTATTCATCCACTGGCGAAGTTTTTCCTTTTTCTACTGGTTCGAAGGCACCTTCTTGTTGAATAATTTGCATCAATTGAAAATAATCAATTGGCATTCCATCAACTTCTCGCTCGCGTTTTCGAAGTGTGGTATTGTAGGCCTTTTTGGCTTGTGCAATGGAATGAGCCTCATCTTTTGGTGATTTTTTTGAATATTTTGGTTCCTGCCCCTGACTTTTGAGCTCATTATCCAAATCTTTTGGTGTCACAAAATCCGTAATCTTCACACTGAGCGCACCAGTTGGGCCAAATTCTACTTCAATAAAGAGTCCTTTTTCCGCATTTTTGAATCCCCAGATTGGCTCACCATTTGGCTTTTCGTCAGTTTTGATAAGAGGAGTATTATTATCGCAGAGTAATCCACTTACCGTATCGAGTTCTGGGTCATCTCCCTTGATAAAGGCAAAATTTTCGACAAATTGTGCCGCTGTTTCCATTTTCCCGAGACGACGGAATCTCGTCCGTGGTGCCGCAATAGCAAGCGCAAATGGTTCCCATTCAAGTTCAAATTTCGTCCCATCAATCAACTTCATGGTGAGTTTTTTTGTGTTTTCATCGATACTATCAACACGGACATATTCTGGGCCTTGTTCTGTATTGATGACAAAAATCGTCCCCACTTCAAAATTTTTATCTTTTCCTTTTTCGTCAACCAAATCAATCTGTTCGCGCAAATCATCAATCGTCTGCAATGGCAAAATATCCTTATCATCCGGAACATCCGGACTTTTATCACTGATGGCAACTTTTTTTACGGTAGTTTTTTCGATTTTTTGCTTAAAATATTCGTAAAATTCATCATACGAATAAAAATATTTATCCTGTTGCTCTTTCCAAACAGTCGTCGTTCCATTCTTATCAAGATACATTTGCGTGAGCACAATTCCCATTTTTCCGTTAATGTTAGCGGCCGTATTTCCGATTTTCCAGGAAGACGGATACGCATCATCATTGTCAAAATTTAGAAAATTTCCCGAAACAATTTTTTCAAAAATTCTGTCGCGATTGCTAGAAGCATTATTTTCGATTTTATCGCGCAAATTCGGTGCAAACGCCACAAACATATCCTTCAATTTTTCAATCAACGCATCATATGTTTGGATATGCATTTCTTCATCTTCCGCAATTTCATGCGAAGTCACCTGATCTTCGAGCAACTCTGTCAAACGATCCTTGGCTTTTGCGTCTTTTACAAAAAGATCAAAAATGAGTTGTTCATCAAGATGTTCCAAATCTACGGCAAAATCGGATTTGGCAACATGTATCGTGAACCACTTATATTCATCAGAATTATAATCACACGCCAAATTTGAGCCCGTTTTTTGATTAATGTCGTCAATAATGTCTTTGTATGATTTTTTCAAAAGTTCTTCTTTTTTCGCATGAGTGAGAACTTTATATTTTTCAAGCGTTTCAAAAGTAATCGTTGGCGTAAATAATTGTAAAACTTGTTTGACATCTTTCAAGTCTTGCTGACTTGGTTGCGTATTCGGAGCGACTTTGTTTAAAATTTTTGAAACCAAAAATTCAATCAATTTTTCCGGAGCTTTTTTGTTCACATCGTATTCTGCAAGCCAATCATAAAATTTTTGTGTTTCCTCAGGACTCAAGAGTGTTTCGTCTACGAGTTTTCTCAATTGCTGTGTTACCAAATCTTTTGAACTATTTTTCGCAATCAAGAGTGAGCTATTCAAAAATTGGTCATTTCGTTGATTGGTCAATATTTTTCGCATTTGGCTTGGCGATGAAGCAAGCTTGCGCAATTCTGGGATCGACATTTTTTCGACAATTTCATCAAAAATTTGCTGATCAGCAGGCTGAGTAAGTGGCTGAAACCAATTCTTAAATTTCTTACGAACCTCAGCGCGCGCACTTGTAAATTTCGTTACAATTTCTTGAACGCGCTCTTTGGATTCTGTGGGAATATTATTCACCTTCTTGTCGATTTCGGCTTGTGGAACGCCCTTCACTTCTCGCATTTTAACACGAATTTCGTTACCGATTTCGGTCTGAAAAGTTTGTATACTAGTCTGATCTTTCGTCAAGAATTTTTCCAAAATCGGAAAATGACTAGCATCCTCACCAAATTTTTTAATCGAATCTGCGAGCGCTTCTTCGAGCAAACCATCATTATTCACAGGGCGAACTATCGGCGCTTCGGCAACACTATTGATAGACATATTCAAAAAATTATAGATAATATATTAAATTATAGCATAATAACGCCAAAAATCAAATAAAAAAATCCAAAAATTGACTTTTCGGATTTTTCTTTTATGGTAATGTATTTTGAATATTTTTTATGGATTGCGTCCCATTGTTAATCATATTTTCGACCTGATTGGCATTTGTGCGCACACTCTCGATGCCCGCATTGATCATTTCCGTGCCAGACTGAATAGAATTTTTGGTGGTTTCGTAGGTATTTTGGATATTTTCTACGCCACTTTGTGCAAAATTTTGCGCATTCTCGATCGTGACAGAAACATTTTTCGCAGTGGAAGAAATAGAATCTTGAATCTGTGAAGTTGCCTCAGATTGACACGAAAATAACGCCAAAGTCGGGGCCAGCAAAATGATTTTTGAAAAATTTTTCATAAACAAAAATTATGAAGCAATTATACTCAGAAAAATTTTTTCGCAAGTTTTTTGTAAAATAAAAACCCCTTTCGGGGATTGATTTCGATGGTTGCGGAGGTATGAATCGAACATACGACCTCAAGGTTATGAGCCTTGCGAGCTACCACTGCTCTACTCCGCGTCAAATGTATGAACATTATATTGAAAAATCCAAAATGTCAAGAAAAAAATGGTATCCGCAGTAGGGATCGAACCTACGACCTTTGGCTTAGAAGGCCACTGCTCTTCCACTGAGCTATGCGGACTCGCCGATATTATATATTTTTTCAGGAAAAAGCAAAATTTTCTCGCAAAATTTTTCCAAAATTATAAAAAATTTTCAAAAAGAAAACGCCCGAAAGCGTCTTAAATATCCAAAATGGTGGCGAGGAGTAGAATCGAACTACCGACACAAGGCTTTTCAGGCCTCTGCTCTACCACTGAGCTACCCCGCCGAAGTGCAGTAAATATATGAATTTTCTTGCAAATGTCAAATTTTTTTTGAAAAAGAAAAATCCCCCGTCTGGGGAATTTTTTTAACGAGAGAAGTTAGTAAATACTGAGGATTTTCCGGCAGCCATTTTTGCAAGTTCTGGTTTTTCAAGAAGACCTCCCTGCGCATCAGCCACAGTTTTCTGAGTAGGATTACCCATCAAATCGTTAAATGTTGCTTTTCCAGTTACACCTGTTGGAAGAGTATCAAGAGCCATGTTACCATTAGTTACTACTTCCATCTTCGCACCTACCATATAAGCAGAAGTGTCTTTGAGGTTGAAGTAAGCGTATCCTGATGCACAGTTTCCAATCTTATTAGAAGCAGCTTTTGGATCTTTTGGAAGAGTTTTAAGATACTGAACTGCCTTTCCTGTACCTTCAAGGTCAGCTTTAATGTTATCAAGACATTTGTCACTACCCTGAGTTGGATAAGCATTCATATCAGCGAAGTATGTACCGAGAGAAGTACCTACCTGATTCATTGCTTGCTGGCGGTTAGTGTCACGAGTACGTTCTAGGTAACCCATAAGAGATGGATAAAGAACCGCAGCCAAAATACCGATAATCGCAATTACGATCATAAGTTCCACAAGAGTGAACCCCTTGCGAGCAGAAAATTTTTTCATAAGAGAAAAATAAAAAAATAAAGAATATATTGCATGAAAATCATGCTGCTACTAATTTTGGAAAGGTATTTCCCGTAGCTCAAAAACATACTAGCAGAATTTTTTTGAAATGTCAAAAATTTGCATACAATGTCAAAAATTTGCATACATTTTTCTAAAAAAATTTTGAAAAAAGTAAAAATAATGATTGGAAGCGATTTCTTTTGACTTTTTTGGAAAATTTTATACAATGCAGTGGCATTCGCGGGGGTAACATAAAAGAGTGAGTGTACTAAGGCTTCAACCCTTGGGTGTGCCGGTTCGAACCCGGTCCCCCGCTCCAGATTTTAAAAAATTATTTATGGCAAATTCCCACGGACTTTCCGCACGACTCGTCAAAAAACAGGCAGCCGCTCGAAAACTTGCAAAAAACAAGAAAAAAGCCGCGGCCGTTTTTACTGGGAATGAAAACAAGCAAATTCGCGCCAACACTTCTTTCAAAAAACGCAAACGCTATCTCGAAAACAAACAATCTTTTCCGAAGAAAAAATTACCGACCAAAAATATTGAACAATTGATTGAAATGGGAATTATTGACGAGCGCGGATTTTTCAAAAAATGAAAGAAAAAAAACTACATTACCAAGTCTATGACTGATGCGAAATGATTTGATTTTTACGGAATGCCACGAAATTCATAAAAAAACTTGATTTTTTAAAAAAATCATTATACTCGTTGCACCTGCAGTCGTAGTTCAGTTGGATTAGAACGCCTCCCTGCGAAGGAGGAGGTCACAGGTTCGAGTCCTGTCGATTGCACCATTTTATACACAAAAAAGAGTTTCTCTGCGAAGCTCTTTTTATTTTTTTAATTTTCTAAGAAAAAATTCTCGCGCGTGTGGGAGTCGTATTTCCTCCTTTCAAATATTCGATTCAACAAAATTTTGAAATTTTTTGTGATGATATTCTGACCAATACGGCCGCCGAAGCTCTTCCGCAATCGCCATATCCACACAATGATCATCAACCAATCGCAAAGTATAGGACATATTTTGCAGAAAAATTTCATAATTATGCGCGTATCGGTCAAATTTTTTCCGAATTTCATCGCAATCATCACTCGACTTGAGTTGTACTGCCAAAATTCTGGGAAACTCAAATTCAAACCATTCATCCGTAAAAATATGTATCGCCTCCAAAAATATGCGACGAAAAATTATTTTTTTATGGATTTGGACGAGCGCTTGCCACGGCACTTTCTTTGAGAAAATTCCTCCAAAGGACCTATTGATCACCAATCTCGCGCACGATTTTATCATCTCGTTTTTGCGCGATATCGACGGACAACAATTGAATCATTTCGCAAAAAATCCACGAACGAAGATCGTTGCATCCTCGCGCTTTGAAACTGCACAAAACACAGCATTTTCCCCATTTTTTCTCCTTTTTGAAAATTTTGAAAAATATTGACTCAGTGGAACAAATATATTTTAATAGAAGAATATATATTGTCAGATAAAAAATTGAAATAAAAAACACTCGCTCAAAAGCGAGTGTTTGAAAAAATTTCAGCACAAATCAAATGAAAAAACGGATTTCTCATTGAGTCTGCGCACAAAATCCGTGTATCGCGCACGATAAATTCGCACAAATTTTCTCAAATTTTTACGATATTGCGGATCGCATTCGTACGGCAGGAAAATCACCGGCATTTCAGCGAATTTTTCAATTTTTGGAAATTGCCAATGTACACCTTTTTCGCTCAACTCTTTGATCAAATCAAACAACGAGAAAGCTGCTGTCGGCCAGATTTTTGTGAGAAACTGCGATTGTGCATTTTTCAAAAAAACCCGACCAAACGAAGTCGTGCGATATTGAATAATCTTATCCCGTTGTGGATGACGAGCCACATTCGTCGAAAAACTATTGCACGAACGCCATCTGTTCCACTCTTTTTCAGTTTGCAATAAAACCTCAAAAGAATCGCGATAACTCGACCAAAATTTTTGCTGGAACACAATCTTTGAAAGCGCGCGAGCAATGTTTTCATCATTTGAAAAATCCGGAATTGCCGGAATCCAAAGATCTTTTTCGTAAACTTTTACGAGAGAATACAGGTTTTGCATGAAAAATCCTTTCAGATTGTTGTTGAAAACAAAAATATTATAAATGGAAAATATAATTTGTCAAATAACTTTTTTGAAAAATTTGCAAAAATTTAAAAATCCATATAATTTTCGCTATGCAATCACGATTTTTTCTTCATTTTCCATCAAAAATTCCTCCACCAAAATGAGGAAATTTTCTGATTTTATTTTTTATTTTTAAACAAATTTA
The DNA here is from genome assembly GCA_003260345.1 of Candidatus Gracilibacteria bacterium GN02-873. Taxonomy (GTDB): domain Bacteria; phylum Patescibacteriota; class Gracilibacteria; order BD1-5; family UBA2023; genus GN02-873. The sequence continues at coordinate 18,598 of MORC01000002.1, forward strand.
TGGGACGATGACCAGTTGTGGCAGCCAAAAAAGACAAAAATGCCAAAGCAAAAGCAAAAATTAACACTATTCACTCGAAGCTCATTGCGCTCGCGGCTGAAAAATGAGCTGATCCAAATCTCAACACTTCGCTTGCAGATGCAATTCACACTGCCAAAAAAGAAGGCGTAACGGCCGATGTAATCGACCGCGCCATCGCACGCGGAGCAGGACTTGATAAGGACGCCAAAAAAGTGGAAGAAATTTTCTACGAAGGATACGGGCCGGGTGGAATTGCCGTAATTGTGCGCGCACTTTCTGATAATCGCAATCGCACAGCGCCAAATATTCGCCACATTTTCTCAGCATTTGGTGGAAATCTCGGCGAAACGGGCTCTGTTTCCAATTTTATGTTTGATTATGTCGGGAAAATTGTAATTTCGCGTCCAGAAAATATTGACGATTTTGAAGAAAAAATTTTCGAAACACCAGCCGAAGATTATGAAATCGAAAATGAAAATATTACGATTTGGACAGCAACGACGGACCTGCTAGAAACCAAAAAATTACTTGAAAATTTTGGGTACGAAATTTTAGAATCTTCATTTTTTTATCGTGCAAAAAATTACACGAGTGTGACAGATTTTGAGATCGCACTCAAATTGTACAAACTTTTTGATGAATTCGACGAAAATGAAGATGTGGAAGTAGTATGGAATAATGCTGATATTGACGACGCACTTTGGGCAGAAGTGGAAAAATTTGTAAGCGAAAGAAAATTCCGCACATAAATTTGAAATTTTTTGAATTTGACATATAATATAAAAAATAATTTTTTCTATGTCAGAAAATAAGCAAAACAACGAGCAAAACGCTCAAACTCCACGACAAAAAACTTCAAACGAAAATCTTTTGAAGCGCGTGAGTGTTCATCCGCTTACGAGTTTTGATGAAGCGAAATTTTTGGATTTGCTCGAACATTCTCTTTCCCTTTCAACTTTTGAAAAAAAGCGCGTGATTGATAGTGTTTCCAATCTTTCTCAATTTCAGGTTGATGAACTCATGAAAGTATTTGAAGATGAACGCGTAGAATTCCGAAAATTGGTGGCAACGGAAGGCGAAATCATTAAAGGATTAGTTGTGAAGGCACAGAACGAATGGGAACAACTCAAAGACATTTATACAGAAGAAGTGCGCGCTGCCGAACAAGCGCGACTTGATGAACAAAAAGCCGACGAAATCAAAAAAACTCTTGGACTCTAATATGCTTGCAAAAATTATTCCGCACGGCACATCTTTTTCAACCGAACCCCTCACATATTTTGTGGGGGATTCTTTTCGTTCGGAAATTTTTCCTGGACAATTGGTCGAGATTCCGTATGGTAAAAAAAATATTTTGTGAATTGTTGCTGAAGTTTCTGAGAACCACTTTGAAAAAAATGATGAAAATTTTGGCGTTGCTATCGTCGGAAAATTTGCAAATTTTCGTGGTGAAAACTCTGAGGAAACCTTCGATATCAAAAGCATTTCGGCGATTATTAATCCCAAGCCGATTCTCGCATCATATCAACTTCGGACTATTGAGCGCCTCGCGATGAAATACATTCTTCCGATTCACAAAGCGCTAGCAATTTTTTTGAATGAACCGACATTGCGACGCTTGCAAAAATACAATTTCCCACTCGAAAAATTGAAGAAAATTGAAGAAAATATTCTCAAAAATGAAATTTTCATTTCCAAAAATGAAATTATTTCTCCGCAACTTTTGGTTCCATTTTTGAAAAAAAATCTCGTCATTGTCGTACCAGATGATATTTTGCTTGCGCGATTTGAAAATTTTTTTCAAAAAAATCCTGAAATTTTGGATAAAAAAATCACATTTTATCCCAGCGAAATGACCGAAACAAAGCGTGCGCAGGCATTTGTTGATATTTATAATAAAAAAAGTGAAATAATAATTTGAACTCGGCGACTTCTGCAGTATAATCTGAGTCGTTATGATGAAATTTGGTATTTAGAAGATAGTTTTTCGGGCGAGTATTTTCACTATCCTGTACGGATTGCATATACGGATTTTCTCGCTCACATAGCGGATTCTGAACAATTTTCAATAAAAATTTTTTCCAGCACGCCGCGACTCAAAACGCTTTCGCAGTTTCATTTTTTTGACCTCCATCATCTCTAAAATATGGCAAAACAAAATATTGAAGTCTATCTTTCCCGACTGGGACGATATTTCAAAAATCTTGATAGAATCGGGAAAATGTGGTATATTTTGGCGGGTTTTTCGCTCATTTTGGTGACCGTGCTTTTTTCGTTCACGATTCTCAATCACGATTTTTATAAAAATCTCGCGGATTATTATCAAAAAACCACTGTCACTAACCCTGATTCTCGCGGAACTATCAGCTCTTCCAACGCCTCACTTCATGGAACCGTAGCGGTTTCAACGGATCTGGGAACGCTCGCGATTGACCCTGTGCAGACAGGATCTACAACCAAACTTCTTGATCTGCTTGGAACAGCCGTGGTCACACAATTTTGTTCACAAGAAACGCGCGCCAATTGTATCGAAAATATTGCATCCTACACACGCAACGAAGAACTCAAAACAACACAAAATTTGAGTGATGAAGAACTCAAAAAACGCGTCGCAGAATATATTAAGTGACGTATGAATACTCCGGTGGAAAGCATGTTTTTGGCGGAAAATCTGAGTGACGAGGCTATCAACCAAATTAATAATCTCAACAATCCGGCACTTTTTTTCGCATCGAACAATCTTTATGTGAATCCGACAAAAGTTCAGAATGGCGATGATTTGGCAAGTAAATTGGCGGGAATTATTGGGAAAACGGCCGATGAAATCAAGCCGGCGTTTGTAGTCAAGCAAAAACGACATTTGGAAATTATTCGAAAAATGAATATTGCGACGCACGACCTCGTAGAAAATGCACTTGAAAAAAATCGCGAAACTACCAAGCAAGCCATTACTGACGCGCTCTCTAAGGTTTCTGACACCAAAGAAAAAAAGGCAGCCGAAGAAGCTGCACTCTTGGAGTACGCCATTTATCCGTTTATAAAAATTGAACCAAATCTCGTACGTTACTACCCAGAATGAAGCGCGATGGGGCAAATTACAGGCTATGTAAATGGCGAGGGTGTCGGTCAATATGGGATAGAGGGATATTTTGAAAAAGATTTACAAGGCGAAGCCCCAAAGCAAGTCATCACCAAAGATAGTAGCGGCCGTCCATTGCGCGATTATACATCAACTGGAAGTATTTCTGGGCAAAATGGAGCCAATATCACGCTCACGATTGACCGAAATATCCAAAAAGAAGTTTCAAAAATTCTCGAAAAAAATGTGAAAAATTTTCGAGCGAATCGTGGAAGCGTGATTATCACAAACCCCAAGACTGGTGCTATCACCGCGATGGTCAATTATCCGAGTTATGACCCAAATCAGTTTACAGAAGTTCATGAAATTGAGCCCGTACAATATGCTGATTATCCAAAGCCAGGATATGATTTGTTCGGTTTTCCGATGTTCGTCGTTGATTCTGAAAAAGGAACACTCACGCACAATATTGATGGGAAACTTGTCAAACTTCGACAAGCCACGGATGATGAGATCAATAATAATGCAATTCAAAAATTCAAATACAAAAATGGCTACGGCGTAGGAAATTATCAAAATAGCGTAATTTCTGCACTCTACGAACCTGGTTCGGTTTTTAAGGCTATCACTGTTGCTATCGGGCTTGATACTGGCGAAATCACTCCAAATATGAGCTATTATGACAAAAACTCAGTAACACTCGACTATGGTGGAGGTGCAAAAACCGTGATTAGCAACTATTCAAAATCTCGTTGTGTTGGACGACACACCTATACTTCTGCTCTCAACTGGTCGTGTAATGTCGGAATGATTGACATTGTAGAAAAAGTGGGGCGCTCACTTTTTGACTCATATATTCGAAATTTTGGTTTTGGCGCAAAATCTGATCTTACGATTGATGGCGAAGTTTTCAGTCAGATTGCTCCATATGATCGTTGGTCGCGCGCACAATTTTTTACAATGTCGTTCGGTCAGGGTATTAGTATCACAATGCTCCAAATGGCAGCCGCGTACAATGTTTTGGCCAATGGTGGAATTTATATGCAGCCATATATTGTTGAGTCTATCACCTATCCAAATAATAAAAAAATTGACAATGTACCGATCCAGCTTCGTCGCGTAATCAAAGAAGAAACCTCCAAAACTATTACTGCGATGCTGGTAGATGGTGTCAAAAATGGATACGCCGCTGCGGGTGCTGTGCCTGGCTATACGATGGCAGGAAAAACGGGAACCTCTCAGATTCCATACAAAGGAACCTACGAAAATTTATATTTCAACCAAGCCGTTGGTCACACCGTGACTTCATATGGTGGCTACGCACCAGCCTATAATCCAAAATTTGTAATGGTGGTGATGCTTGAGCGTCCTCGAACTTCTGGTGATTCAGAAAAAACTGCTGCCGCGCTCTACAAAGAAATTGCTACATATTTGCTCACATATTACAATGTGCCAAAATGGCAAGACCAATAAAATCCTCTTTCGAGGATTTTATTTTTGAGTATTCTGAAGCGCATAGACCCATTCTTGATTGCCCGCCTCACCGATCAAAACTGATTTTTCCTTGTGTAAAATCTTCAAATTATTTTCTCACAAAAATTTTTCAAAACTTTCCATCGCTTCCAAAATAATTTTTTCATTTTTTGGAACGCCTGATTTGGTGATATGATTTTTTCCTACTTCAAATTGTGGCTTAAAAAGAATGATAAAAATCGTCTTCGCTTGCGAAAAACTTTTCATCGACAAAAGAATTTTTTGCAACGAAATAAATGACGCATCGCACACGATAATATCGTATTTTTTGTGAGTAGAAAATTCGCGGATATCGGTATTTTCGCACGAAGTCACGCGCGGATTTTGGCGTAAAACATCGGCGAGCTGCCGCGTTCCTACATCGACCGCATCAATATGCTGAGCACCATTTTCCAGCAAAATCTGCGTAAATCCGCCCGTGGACGCGCCCACATCAAGACATTCTGCATTTTGAATTTTCGCGCGAATTTCATCATGATGTTCCAAAAATCCATGAAGTTTTTCTGCACTGCGCGACACCCAATGAATTTTTTGATTTTCCAAAATTTCGATCACATCTTCAGCAATCATTTTTTCAGACGCACGCGAAATCGCGATTTTATTTTTTAAAATCAAACCAGCGTCAATAAATTGCTGAACTTTATTGCGCGAAAAACCGTATGTTTGAGCAATATATTTGTCAATTCGCATATTATTTTTCTAAAAAATCTTGCACTCGCACGAGCGCTTCTGGAAAAATTTCGGTTTGCAAAATATTTTTTTCATCAAGCGAAAATTTGGACAAAACCCAATCCGAAACCGAGAATCGATCATTGCGACCAATACCAATTTTGAGGCGAGAAAATTCAGCCGTTCCAAGCTTCGCAATAATGTCACGAAGCCCATTCTGACCGCCATGACTTCATTTTTCGCGAAGACGAATTTTTCCAAACTCCATATCAATATCATCAGAAATGACAAGCAAATTTTCAAGCGGAATTTTATAAAAATTCATAATTTTTGAAACCGCATTTCCAGAAAGATTCATAAAAGTCATCGGCTTGACGAGCAAAATTTTTTCGCCCGAAATATTTCTTTCTGCTATCAGTGCTTCAAAATTGGAATCCGAAAAATCAGAAAAATCCCATTCTAATCACAAAAAATCCATCATCAAAAACCCGACATTGTGCCGAGTTTCGCGGTATTGATTTCACGGATTTCCAAGTCCCACAATGATTTTCATATTTTTCAAAGTGTACAAGAAAAGTAGAAAAAGTCAAAAAGAAAAAATTGGCAAATATTTGACAAAAAGAAATAAAATGTGATACACTGCCATCGTCATTTTAATTTTATTCTTTTATTTTTATGAAAAAACGAATTTTGGGAACGGGCGTTGCGCTTTTGATGGCGACAAATATTTTTGCAAATGTGGTTTCTGCACAAGGGCTTGATGGCGAAAATCTGCTTGCAGAAGCCAAAAAGACAACCGAAGAAAACATTACGCTTTCTGCGGCGCCGGTAATACGCGGAACGACTTGGCAGATGGACAGTTCGGAAATGTGGAAATTTTTACATTGTGCGTTTGTAAAGCAAGGGTTGCTTTGGAATAAGCCCGTGAGCGACTATGCAAACCCGACAACTTGTGGAAATATCGACACTTCACCACTTATTTCAAATAATTCTCGCCTTGAAGCACAGCGTCGTCTCGTGGAAGAATTTATCAAAAATCAGAACAAAAATTCACAAAATCAGTCTCATAATTCCACTGAAAAACATTTTTCTCTTACGGATTATCGCGCTTTTGGTGAAGAAATTAAATTTCTCAATTCATTCGAAAAACGAGATAAAACTATTGGAAATTGGACGCAATTTTTAACTTCTGTGAATGATTTCTTGAAAAAATATCCAAATCTTCCAGAACGAACAAAAACTCAGCTTGTAATGATGGGATTTGGTTCAAATCTCAAAATTTCTCACGATCAATTCAAGAGAATTATCGCGGCACATCGCCTTGATGAAATTCAGAAAATTACCGATAAATCGAATCACCTCAGTGACGATGAAATCGTACATTTGGCAACTTTTTTACTTCCAGACAGCAAAATCAATATCGTTCGAAAAAATACAACGCAAAATTCAGCACAATTTTTGAATAATATCACATTCAATCCTATCAGCAAAGATGGAAAATTGCTTGATGTCGCCACTTTTAACATTGAGTTGCGCAATGCGCCAAATTGGGTAACACTCGATAACACGAACACGATCAGCAATTCGTTTAACCTCAAAATTCACGAAAACAATATCAATTTTAACGAAAATTTCTCAAAAGAATTCCAAATCATCCTTACAAATAAAAAAACGGGGAAAGTTTTTATGGAAACCATTTCTCTCAATGTTTTGGATTATGAATCAACGGATAATGTTTTGTTGTTCAGCATTCCACAACTTACACTTGAACTTTTTAAATTCACAACTTCTAACTAATCCCTTATGAATCCAAAATTCATTTCACTCATTGAAGAGGTTATCAAAAATAATATTTCGGATTTGCACCTCGGAAGCAATGAGCCGCCATACATTCGTAACAAAACAGGCGGAATCGTGCCAGTTGCTCAATATGGAGTTATTAGTGATGAAGAAATTCACGAAATCGCCGAAAGTCTTATTGGACGACCATTTGCGGAACATACAATCGATGTGTCATTTGAACACCAATGAACGCGTTTTCGTGTCAATATTTCTCACACAATCAATGGAATGACAATTGCGCTTCGTACGATTCCATCACAAATTCCAGAACCGGCAGAAATTGCACTTCCCAATAGTCTGTTAGATATTACCAATGGAAGTAAAGGAATCATTCTGGTGACAGGACCGACTGGATCAGGAAAATCCACCACAATGGCAACTATGCTTGAATATATGAACCGAACAAGTCGTAGGCATATTATCACATTGGAGGATCCAGTGGAGTTTGTGTACAAAAATAAATTATCACTCATTCATCAGCGCGAGCTTGGGAAACATTTTGATAGTTTTTCAAATGGGATTCGTTCCATTCTCCGTGAAGATCCGGATGTTGTGGTGGTCGGTGAAATGCGCGACCTTGCAACGATTGAGGCAGCTATCACGCTCGCAGAAACGGGACATATTGTATTTTCAACGCTTCATACGAATGATACAGTGCAGACAGTGGATCGAATCATTCAATCATTCCCGTCAAATATGCAAAATCAAATTCGTATGCAACTCGGCCTCACGATGCGGGCGATTGTTTCTCAAATACTCCTTCCAAAAGCAGATGGGACTGGTCGTGTAGTAGCTCGTGAAATTATGTTCAATAACGATTCTATTAGAAATCTTATTATTCGCGGTGATACGCAACATCTCTATTCAACAATTGAGATCAGCAAACAGGACAACATGATTCTAATGGATGAATCACTGCAACGACTCATAGAAAATGGTACTGTCAGCGAAAGTGTTGCAAAATACAGCATGCGCGACCCTTCTCGTCTCAATATGTTCAAGAAAAAATAAAAATCCCAAATCGGGATTTTTTGAGTTTTTAGATTTTTCAATACAATCAAAGTATTATAATTTTTTCTATGATTCTTTCTGTAATATGATTCTTTCTGTAATATGATTCTTCTATTTTTTGTTGATACAGCAGAGCTTTGTAAAACCTCACGAAAATATTTTTCCAAAAAATATTTCGCACAATATCATCCAATTGGAGAATATAAAAGATTTTGAAAATCACGAACTCATTTCATTGATTCAAAATAAATTTTCAGATTTGGAAAATATTTTTTATGGCTGCAAATGGGGAAATTTTATAAAAATTCCAAAAAAATTATCGTCATATATCACAAGCGCCAAGCAGCTTTGTTTAAAAAATATTCCTCCAAGTGCAAAAATTCCAGAAATTTTTATTTTTCTCATCAATGCAGAAAATAAACTTGTAACCAATACGAGTGAAATTTCTGAAAATACCAGAATTTTTCTCTTGGCTTGAAGTAATTTTCGAGAAGAAGGGAGTGAGAAAAATCTTGCAATCAGTGGTTTCTATTTGTTTGAATGAAAAATTATTGAATGAAAATGCATGGTTGGTCAATGCATTGTTCCAACAACCAAATTAAGTGAATTATTTTCGCAAGAATTTTTTGAGGAGAACCCAGATGAACGGGATTTTCAAAAAGATTATATGAACTATATAAAAGATTTTTCATTTCAAGATGGAAAAATTCATCTCTTTTTTCATGAAAACGAGCCAATAGAAAGTTTGATTTTCTTCATTACATACGGACATGGATAATAAAAATTCCCCAAATTGGGGAATTTTTATTTTGTAACAGTTTTTACTACTGCTTCGAACACCTGAGGATGAGCAATAGCCAAGTTTGAAAGAACTTTTCGGTTCAATTTTACCTTATTTACGTAAAGGTTGTGAATGAAAGTTGAATAATTTGTTCCAAGAGGACGAACTGCATTATTCAAACGAACAGTCCAAAGACGACGGAACTGACGTTTTTTCAAACGGCGTCCAACATACGAATTCTGACCGGCCTTCATAATTGCATTTTTTGCACGAGAATATACATTCCCATTCATACGACGATATCCCTTCGCAAGCGCAAGAACATTTTTATGTCGTTTGTGTGTCATCACACCGCGTTTTACACGAGCCATAATATCAAGTTGTTAGGAAATAAATTATAGACCATATGGAAGAGATGCCTTCGCTGCTCTCATATTTGCTTCAGGAAGAACTTTTCCGTATTTATCGCGACCTTTCGCTTTTTTTGATTTCTGAGAGAGAAGGTGACGCTTACAAGTTTTGTCTACCATAACTTTCCCTGTACCTGTGATGCGAACTCGCTTTTTCGCGCTCGAAAGTGTTTTGAGTTTCATAAAAGTTAAATTAAAAAATTATTTTTTTGGATGAAGAATAATATTGAAGGTATTTCCTTGTTTTTGAAGCTTAGATTTATCGTCCTTTTTGTAGAAAGCTTCTACGCTTTGGATAAATTCCTCAATCTTCTCAATAGCAATATCTTCATACTGATTTTCGCGACCACGCAATTGAAGAAAAACTTTCATTGGATTTCCTTCCTTCGCCCATTTTTCCGCTTGCTTGCGACGAACATCAAGATCATGATCACCGATTTTATAAGTAATCTTCATGGTTTTGAGTTCCGTTTTTTTGGCATTGCTTTTATTCTGTGCTTGCTGTTTCTGTTGCTTGAAAATATATTTTCCGTAGTCCATAATTTTCGCAAGCGGCACACCATCCTGCATACCTCACATTTCTACCAAATCAAGGTTGTGAGACTCTGCAGTCGCAAGAGCGTCCGACAAAGACATCTTTCCAAGAAATTCACCATCATCAGAAATCACTGCTAGTTCTTGTGCAGTAATCGCTTCATTGATTCGTTTCTCATCTTTTCTATTTTTGGGAAAACTTCTTGTTTTTCTCATAAATTATGCGTTGTTTTTTAGTGCTTTAGCGAATGCAGATTTTTTGCGAGCTGCATTGTTTTTATGAATAATATTTTTCTTTTCGAGTGTATCGATACGAGAGTACACGAGAGAAAGAGCTTCTGTAAGAGCTGTAGCATTTCCTTCAGCCTGAGCTTTTTCAAATTTCTTTGTAGCTTCTTTAAGGAGTTCCAAAAAACGACGGTTGCGAGAACGCTTTTTTTGGCTTACCTTCAAGGCTTTCGTTGCTGATTTTGTAGTAGGCATAAATAAAAAATCAAATAAAAATAGGCTTTTACGCACAAAAGTAGGCGTATTGTATAAAAAATATAGAAATTGTCAAACAAAAATATGAGTTTTTGTCAATTTCGCTAAAAACGAGAATTATGCGTCTCGACGACGAAGAACCATCGCCGCAATAAATCCAGAAACAATCACGACAAGAGCCACCATGCCAGGGCCTGTTTGAACCTTAGAAGCACCAGAGAAGTCCTGAGATTCTGTATTGTCTCCACAAGTTGCTTTTACACCAAAGTTATCATATGTGATAGCCCCCTGAGAAAGGTATAAAGTATATGAAGGATCTTTTACGTGCGCTACAAGATTATATTTTCCTTCTGCATCAATTTTGTATACATTATAACCATTGGCTCCTGTAACTGCCTCCCAAGTAAGTACTGATTTGCTGGTATCTGTTTTTACAGAAATTTTTCCAACATTAGAAACCGTACATCCGAGCGCCCCAATCGTTGCCATAATTGGTTCTGATTTGAGGTTTTCTATCAAAGCGCCACTCGCATTCTGACCTTGAATTTGGAATGTATATTGTCCTGGAGTCAATGAATCAATGTACCAAGCATATACGCCGTCTTTCAAAATTTTGGAAGCTGAATGTGTAACTACTGATCCAGAATTATGGAAAATCTTGAACGCATCCAAGTCCGCCGGTGCATTCTCTACCGAAAATGTAAATGTTACTTTATGCTCATCTGTTTCGGCTTTTACGTTTTTGAAAGCAGGAGTTGCAGTGGACTTTTCTTCTGTTTTTTCTTTTTCCGTAACAGTCAAAGTAGCAATTTTTTCTTTTGTAGTGGTTTGATTCGTTACTGTCTTTGCTGTCACATCAATCGCATATTCACCCGCTTTTTGAGGCGCAGTTGTAGCGATGGTATACTTTCCCTCAGAAGATTCTGTTGCTTTCAAAACAGTTCCATCAAGCATGGCAGTTACCTCGGAAAGCCCCTTGATAGCATCAATTGTCAAAGTAATTCCAGCTGATGATTCTACTTTATTGGAAGGAGAAATTGAAAGACCATACACTGAGCTCGTTTCATTAATTTTTGAAAAACGAATTTCAGAAGAAGTGGCAATTACAGAATCATTGGCGTCAATCAGGGAAGCTTTGAGAACATTATTTTCCTGAGAAATATTAGAAATTTCTTTTGTAAAAAGCCCTTCACTATCAGAAACCACTGTTCCAACATTTTTCCCATTCAAATCAAGTGAAACTTTCGAATTTTTACGAGCTGTACCACTCACAAGTAATGTCGAAGAAGTAATTTTGGAATCAGTTGTTGGCGTTAAAATCTGAATTTCTCCAGTAGAGGTCGCCGTTGTACGGTTACCTTCCTCAACCGTAATCGTTACTTCACCAGCAATATCTTCCTTCCCATCCTGAACGTATAATTTCTGTTTTCCAGCTTTTTTAAAAATAACGCCTTTTGAGAATTTTTTTTCACCAGCATCCTCTGCTGTAAAAGGAATAAGACGCCCTGGCATTGGATAAGTATCACCAATATTATCGGTCCAAATCATGATAGAATTGAGGTAGCCAGTTGCTTTTTTTCCATCTTTATCAAGCGCAGTAACAGTGATATCAAAAGCCTCACCAACTACAGCTGTTGCAGGCGCGGTAATCTGGAATTTGGTAGCGCCGCCAGCCTGAGCGTGTGCAAATGGCACAATAATAAATGCAGAAGCGGAAATTATTGCCGCTGTAAAGAATACAAGAATTTTTTTGAACATAGAAATGAAAAAATTTGTATGATTTTACGAATTAACTAAATTTATGCAAGTGAATTTTTCGTGATTTATCCCATTTGGGAGGCTTTTTTGACTTGTCAAAATTATTTGATGTTGTATAATAATATTTAAAAAAAGAATAATATTATTTTCATCCAATTCTGCAAAAATATCATCGACCAACAAAATAAGCTGTTTTTCTGTTTGTTTTGCGATAAAATCTGCTTCAATCACTTTGAGACCGAGTAAAATCATCTTCATTTCGCCTCTTGATAAAAAAAATTGTACAGAATGTTCCTGATCTTGATCGCTTTTCATTAAAATTGAAAAATCATCTCGATGCGGACCAATATGCGTGTGTCCAGAAAAAATATCACGCTGTCGATTTTCTTGAAGGTAATTTCTAATAAAATTTTCAGGATTTTCTTGATATATCCAATTACCTTCATACTTAACACGAATCTGATAATGAGCAAAAAAATCAGGAAATTCTGGAATTTTCTCGGTAATATATTGAATATATCGTTCGCGATACAACCCATATTGAACAGCAATTTCTGCAAATTTTTGATCCCAAAAATCGAGTCCATCCTGCGCAACGCCATCCTCACGAATTTTTTTGAGAAGTGCATTTCGTTGGCGCATTACTTGCTCATAATCGCGTTTGATTTTGGAAAATTGAGCATACGCACGAGACAAAATATCATCCAAATATTCACGGCGCATTGCGGGCGAAAAATACAAAATATTCATATCAAATGGGGACACATAGACTGTTCTAAAAGGCAATTCTTCAAGATATTTTGGTTTGGAAATTTTTTTTCCTTGCACTAAAAAAAATTCTCGTTTGTCATCAGACGCAAAAATATATGAAGCGTTCTGAAAGTTTTCTCAAAACAAAATTTCTATTCGATTTGCTGGGTCAAGTTTCGTATTTCCATAGAGATTTTTGGCGCCCGTCGCAAGATGAATTGCATCGAGAATATGTGTTTTTCCGGAGCCATTTTTCCCCACAATATGCGTTTTTTGTCAAAACAAAAAATTCTCGTTTGTCATACCACGAAACGAGGAAATAATGAGTTGATTCAACATACTATTCTCCGTGCATAATACCAGAAAGCACGATTTGATGTGCTGCTACTTTTTGCGGTGAACAAGCCAAAAGTTCATCAGGAATTTTTTCATCTTCGATAATTTCATCAGCACGAGGTGCTAAAATTTTTGCACCAGAGCGAGAATCCTGCTCAATACCAGTTGTATCAGTATTTGCAACCATGTGAAGCGAATCGAGCACTGAATCAATCTGTGTGTGAGAATCCACGTTCAGTGCAGAAAGTTTTGAAAGTCGTGCAATTTGTTCTTGTGTCAGAGTCATTTTTGTATATAATAATCAAAAAATATTTTATAAAAATTATGTCAAAAATCAAGGAAATTCAATCCCGATTGACACAAAATTCTTGGGAATACGCCAGAATTCGCTTCCTGATCGCAAAACAAATTTTTGTTTTCACAGTAGCATTATATTTTTTGTGCTATCTTTTTACAGTTGGGGGTTTTTATTTTGGACCATTTAGTATTGACACACTCGCCAAAATAACCTATCATCTGTATTCACTGCTTATTATTTCGACTGCGATTTTTGGCTATTCTATCGTAGAATACGCCGCGAGCCTGCATTTTCCTGACAAAAAAATTGTCCTTATTATTACTGGCGTAATTTTTGCGATTTTTGGTATTTTTGCACTTTCGGTGCATCTTGGTTTTTTGGGTGCTTAATATTCTTGTATGAAAAAAATTCTTCTTCTTTCTTTTACTTTTTTTGCTTTGACATCGTGTTTTAATAATAACACAAAAATTGAAGGTCTTCCAACCAAAGAATTTGCTGAGTCAAATTTTACGATGCAAATCCCCAATGAATGGACAGCATCTGGCAGCGTCGATAATCTTCCGTCGCTTCCCAATGGGGAAGTAGTACTAGCAGCCGTGTCTCCAGAAAAAAAATATAATTTTTCGAACAATATCATCGTTATTTCTAGCAAACTTGATTATATTGGGACTTCCAAACAATATAGCGAGCAAAATAATCTGAAAACTCAGAAAAAATATCTCGAATATTCCCTTGTCAAATCTGGGCCAATTATTTTTGGTGACAGCGATGAAGGAAAATATTATATTTTTGATGCGCGCTATAATGCACAAACGCAAAAATTACGATTTTTGCAAACTGCAAAAGTATGTGGAACCAATGTATTTTTGCTTCACGCAAGCGTAGCGCTCGATGCGGACACAGGCAAGTATATTGATGTTTTTCGAACTTTTACCTGCAAATAAATTTGCTTTTTTGCGTTTTTCTCTATAATAAGACGCGTGGCGCCTTGGTAGAGCGGTTATACAGAAGCCTGCAAAGCTTTGGAGGCCGGTTCGACTCCGGCAGGTGCCTCCAAATATATTTTTCAAAAAGCTTTTCGAAGCTTTTTTTATTTTTCAAAATTTTCATTTACTTTTGAGTAAAAATCATTAGAATTCTCATATGAAAATTCAACAAAAAGCTACTATTATCGCGACAACAACAGCATTTTTTCTCGCCATTTTCAAGCTCAGTGTCGGGATTTTTTCTGGATCCATTGCGATTCTCGCGAGCGCGATTGATTCACTGCTCGATATGGGGATTTCGATTTTCAATTTTGTCGCCGTCAAAAATTCTTGAACAGATCCTGATGATCAGTTCAATTATGGGCGCGGAAAAATTGAGGCGCTGGCAGCATTTCTTGAAGGGATTATTATTGCGATGGCTGGGATTTTTATCGCGTACGAATCTGTAAGTCGCATTATTTATCAAAAACCGGTTGGAGAAATTGGGATTGGTGTCGTAGTGATGATTATTTCGGTGATTGTGACAGGTTGGCTTGTCGGATATCTCGAAAGTGTCGCAAAAAAAACAAAAAGTATCGTCATTGCGTCTGATGCGCTCCATTACAAAACGGATTTACTCTCAAATCTCGCGATTCTCGTAGGACTCATTTTGGTTGCGTGGTTTGGATGGAATTATATCGATGCGATTATCGGTATTGGAATCGCGATTTATATAGCATTTTCTGCCTTTGATATCGTGAAAAAATGATTTTTATTGTTGCTTGACGTGTCGCTTGATGAGATGCATGTCGTCAATATTTTAGATATTTTAGACAATCATAACGAACTTTCTGACTATCATAATTTTCGCTCGCGTGAATCTGGTGGTGTCAAATTTGTTGAAGCACATCTTGTCTTTCATGAAAATATTTCCCTTCTCGATGCACACCGAGTTTCGCACGAAATCGAAGACGAAATTCGAAAATTAGATAAAGATTCTGAGTGGTCAATTTTATTTCACTTGGACCCATATGATGACAAAGAAACTGACAAATAAAAAATAATTCCCTCAGGAATTATTTTTTTTGAAGCAAGTCACGATGAATGTCACTACATTTTTCTTCGAGCAAATCTTCTGGCAAAGTATCAAGGTGGCGCAAAATCTCACTATTGAGCAAGAAAAGTTCGGAGTTTTTTTCATCCATTCCGTGTGACTGAAGATAAAAGAGTGCGTCACCATGCAGGCGATGAATCTTACAAGAATGGCCACCAACCACATCATCAGTGGCGATTTCAAGACGAGGAACGCCACGAACGACTGATTGTTCGCCAATCAAAATATTCGTCTGATCAACTCGCAAAAATAAATTTTTGTATGGGCTATCCACCTTCGCCACACCTTCGACAGAAATTTTCGCATCAGTCTGAGCAATGGCGAGCAATTCGAGATGTCCGCTCGCATTATCGTCAACCGCTTCAATCGTAATTTTCGTTTTTCCATTCTGAGTAATGACACTTTTTCCAATGAAATTAACATTTTCCGCGATTTTGATGTGTCGAACAAAATCGGCTGGTATCTTCGGAAGAAATGTATATTGAATTGTGCAATTTTCTTTTACAAAAAGGTTTACTTCGGGTATTTCGCCAAGATCGACAATGTGCGCGTCTGTCGAAATTTCGACAGAATTATTTTGAATAAAAATCGTTTTCATTTGGGGATTATAAAAAAATTCATCAAAATTGCAATTGTATTTTTGGAAAAATTGTGCTATACTGGAACAATGAATACTCATGAAAATATCATTCTCGAAATCGCGGTAGATCGACAGAACGAAAAAGGTGTGTTTGTCGCCAAAGAAATGCTCTCGACGCTCCACGATGTTCTTTTTTCTGAAGAAAAAAATTTTTTTTCCAAAAAGCGAAAACACCCACAATTTCGCTTTTTTCTCGTACATATTGGTGGTCGGATTCGCTTTTTTTTCGAAGTTCCGACCAAATATCGCGAATTTTTTGAGTCGCAACTCTACGCTCATTACAATAATATTGAAATCACGGAATCATCCCTTCCGTTTGCGGAAAATCAAGAATTTTTCACGCAAGAATGACATTTGTCCAAGATTTCGAGCGATCTTATCAAGCTCTATGTCAATCTAAAAGACCGCACCGAAAAAGAAACGATCGACCCACTTTCGTCGCTTACATCGGTACTTTCCCATTCTACCAAGGATGAAATTGCTTTTTTTCGTGTAGATTTTTCGCCAATTGAAGATGAAAATTTTCGCGAATGATATGCTCGAGAAATTATCACCAATGGGAAATGAGCAGAAGGCTGGAAAATTTTTCGTCTTGAAAATCATTGGTGGCTCAAAATTATCTGTGCGCCGTTTATTTTTTTGGGATGGATTCTGAAACAAATTTTTATAAAAAATTCTGAGAACCCGGAAGAAAAAAAATCCGAATATCTTCCTGAAGAAGAAAAATTTTCGACATTTGGATATTCGACACGACTCATGATGGCATCAACAAAATCCTACAGAACCAAGGAAATCGCGAGTAGTTTGACAATTTTTTCTTCGCCAAATGGCGCAAAATTTGTGGCGAACAAAGTGGCGAAAAAAATGTATTCCGAAACAAAAAAAACCTATTCACCGTATCGTAGTATTTTGAGTGTCACGGAACTCGCGGGGCTCGTACATATGCCAACCATGTATGTCAAAACACCGGGCGTAAACTGGGTGGTTACTCGACGATTTGAGCCGCCACACAATTTGCCAAATACTGAAAAACCGAACACACCGATTGGGATTTCCAATTTCCGTGGCTACAAAGAAGAATTCGGGATTCAGCCAGCGGATCGCGCGCGACATACCTATATCATCGGAAAAACAGGTATGGGAAAATCGACACTGCTCGAAAATATGATTTATTCTGATATTTTGGCTGGCCGTGGCGTGGGCGTCATTGATCCACATGGTGATCTGGCCGAAACAATTCTTCGTTCTATTCCAAAATCTCGAACCAACGATATCGTACTTTTTGATCCGGCGGATACCGAATTCCCAATTGCATTCAATATGCTGGAATCCCCTTCGCCAGAGCTTCGCCCCATCGTGGGTTCTGGACTGGTTTCAATTTTTAAAAAAATGTTCGCGGATAGCTGGGGGCCTCGCCTCGAATATATTTTGCGAAATACGATTTTGACACTTTTGCGCGTTCCAGAAGCAACGCTCGTCTCAATTCCACTCATTCTCACCCACGAAAGTTATCGTAAAAAAATTGTCTCAAAACTCGATGATCCACTTCTCGCTCAATTTTGGACGCAAGAATTTGATAAAATGGCACCCAATATGGTTTCTGAAGCAGTGAATCCAATCCTCAACAAAGTAGGACAATTTCTTTCTTCACCTATTCTCAGAAATATTCTGGGACAACCAAAAAATCCATTTTCGATGCGATGGGTAATGGATAATGGAAAAATTTTTATTGTCAATCTTTCAAAATGACGAATTGGCGAGGATAGTTCGGCCCTTCTCGGGGCGATGATGGTAACAAAATTTCAGATTGAAGCCATGACGCGCGCGGATATGCCCGAGAAAGATCGACGCGATTTTGGTCTGTATGTCGATGAATTTCAAAATTTCGCCACAGATTCCTTTGCGACGATTTTATCAGAAGCACGAAAATATAAGCTCTCACTCACGATGGCGAATCAATATATCGCACAAATGGCAGACACCGTTCAGGGAGCTGTTTTTGGGAATGTTGGAACGATTATTTCGTTTCAGGTGGGGCAACAGGATGCGACCGTACTTTCAGAAATGTTTGGCGGTGAAGATATAATTTTGCCCAACGATTTGACAAATCTTAGAAAATACGATATTTATAGTAAATTATTGATTGATGGGATGCCATCACCCGTATTTTCAGCGACCACTTTTGCGCCACTGATGTCGCGCGTGGATGTTCCAGAGCAACAATCTCGCGATGTGGTTCTCAAAGTTTCTCGTGAAAAATATACCAAAAAACGAGAATTTGTAGAGAAAAAAATTTTTGAATACGCGGGAAAAGTTCGAGAAGAAGAAATTAAATTCAAGCAAAAAGCTGCAGAAAATGCAGAAAAAGCGAAGGAACGCAAAGCGGAAGAAAATCGCAAAAAAATGGAAGAGCGCCTCAAAGCGAAAGGCATCACGCCATATTCACAGCAAAATCCTGCCAATATCAATGCACCACAAAACCCTGCCAACGAACCAAATCCGCAAAATACATCACCAAACGAGCAAAATTCTCAGCCAAAAAATTCTCAAAATCACAAAAACAACAAAAAACACAAGCCTCAGAAAAAACCAAAACCTACCGCATAAAAATCCGAGAAATTCGGATTTTTTCTTGATTTTTGGTTTTTTTTTGTATAATTCCTCTATAATTTTTCCTTATGAATTTTCAATCATTACTTGATTTTGATAAAAATCTTCTCATTTCGCTTCAAGGCGTTATTCCGGCTCAATATTCGTCGATTGTAACGATTCTAGCGGAAAGTATCGTTGTTTGGTGTGCAATTTTTTTGGTAGGAACGTGGCTGTACGGAACTTTTCAAAAAAATGATGATTACAAAAAACAAGCATTACAGGTTTTTGGTTTGATTGTATCAGTTTTTGTGATTTATACGATTGTAAATCTTTGCGTTCCTCAGTGGCGCGAGCATCCCCATTCTTTCCTGAATGGAGCGAATATCACACCACTCATTCCTCATCCAACGGATAATTCTTTCCCTTCTGGACACGCACTTTTTTCTGGTGCATTTATCGTAGCGGTTTTTACTTATACGAAAAATTATTTTTTCATTACGCTCACCATTTTGCTTGCCCTCATTACGGTTTGTTGTCGCGTGTTGGGTGGTGTACATTATCCTGGCGATATCGTGGCTGGTCTCTTTTTTGGGATTATTGGCGCGCTGATTTTTAGGCCATTTGTTGAAAAAATTGTTGAAAAAATTACGCCAATTTGTATCAAGATTGCCTCATTTTTAAAATTATAAAAACCTTCCGAAGAAGGTTTATTTTTTGTCAAAGAAAGGTACGATTGATCAATATGCGTGATGATAATATATATAATAATTCCGAGTAGAATCAAAAAAGCTGCATAAATCAATTCCGGACCACATTTCAGGGCAATCACCGGAATAATCGCAATCACCACCCCCACAATCTGCGCCAAAATCAAGCCGCCGGCATATTTTGAACAGCAAATCTATTGATAATGCTCAGAACCCACAATAGCGCCAAAATCAAGCCGCCGGCATATATTAAACAGGTACGGCGATTTTTTGGATCTCATTTTGCTGCCCTGAGTCATTACAAAACCATGACAACACGCATAATAATAAACCCTATGAATCTGGCGCAAAATTTGGATTTTCTGTCATTGTGGAGGCAATTCCTGCTGTGAACACGAGCAATCAAAAAATTTAAAAAATGTCAGAATCCGAAAAATAACATCGTCATTATCGTACGCGGATGAAAACCAGGTATAATTCATCCATGACCACAAAATAGTAAAAAACACAAAAATAAATGACTCAATTCCAAAAAAAACTTGATGTTCAACGAGCAAATGATACAATCCATGCGCAATCGCTGATATAGCGATTACATACATCAAATCAAAAAAATTCCAGCGGCGTCGAGACGCGATGCTTTTCTTCGTGTCCGCGACCAACCAGCGGGAGTGAAAAATTCTTAAAAAAATTCATAGATATATAATAGAAAGCGATATTTTTTAAATTTTTGAAAAATTTTCAAATTTTAGTAAAAACAAAAAATCCCCAATTTCTTGGAGATTTTATTTTTGAAAAAATTATTCTTCATCTTCTTCGAAAGTCACACCGCGTTCTGCGCGGATTTTTTCTGTGATATTTGAAGGAACCTGAGAATAGTGGTGGAATTCCATAGAATAAGTCGCGCGACCCTGAGACATAGAACGAAGGTCTGTTGCATATCCGAACATTTCAGAAAGTGGAACATATGCAGAAATAATTTTCGCCATACCACGATCTGTCATTTCATTTACCTGACCACGTTTTGAATTCAAGTTACCAAGCACATCACCCATATATTCTTCTGGAGTATTCACTTCCACGAGCATAATTGGTTCAAGAAGTGCTGGTTTTGCTTTTTTAGCAGCCTGACGGAATGCCTTAATAGCAGCAAGACGGAATGAAAGTTCATTTGAATCCACATCGTGGTATGAACCGAATGTCAAAGTTGCCTTCACGTCTACGATAGGATATCCGGCGATAATACCACGAGAGTATGCTGTTTCAAGACCTTTTTCAACACCAGGGATAAATTCACGAGGGATCACACCACCCACGATTTTATTCACGAACACATTTTCCGCAGCAAGACCTTCTGGATCTGCTTCACGCTGTTCAGGAGTGATAGGCTCGAAAGTGATTACCACATCACCGAACTGACCACGACCACCAGACTGCTTCTTATGAACACCACGTTCATCAGCTACTGGCATAGTGATAGTTTCGCGGTATGCTACCTGAGGTGCACCCACATTGGCTTCCACCTTAAATTCACGACGCATACGATCAACAAGGATATCAAGGTGAAGTTCACCCATACCCTCCATAATAGTTTCACCAGTTTCTGGATTTGAAGTTACACGGAAAGAAGGATCTTCTTCAGCGAGTTTTGAAAGAGCCATACCCATTTTTTCCTGATCCGCTTTTGTTTTTGGTTCTACAGAAACAGAGATTACTGGTTCTGGGAATACCATACGTTCAAGAATAATAGGTTTAGATTCATCACAAAGTGTTTCACCAGTTTTTGTATTTTTCAAACCAATAATCGCACCAATGTTACCAGCTGGGATTTCATCAATTTCTGTACGAGAATTGGCGTGCATTTGAAGAAGGCGGCCAATACGTTCTTTTTCGCCAGAAACAGAGTTTTTCACATATGAACCTGATTTCAAAATACCAGAATATACACGAACGAAAGTAATACGACCTACGAATGGGTCAGTCATAATCTTGAAGGCAATAGCCGCAAGAGATTCATTTACATCTTGTTTGAGAGTGATTTCTTTTTCTGCATCATCTGGATCAGTACCAGTAATTGTACCATTATTTACATCAAGTGGAGATGGAAGGAAGTCAACTACCGCATCAAGCACGAGTTGAACACCTTTGTTCATAAGTGCTGAGCCACAAGTCAATGGATATACCACATCGGCAACTACACCCTTACGAAGACCAGCTTTAATTTGTTCTTCCGTAAGTGTTCCATTTTCAAAGAAAATATTCATCAATTCTTCATCTTGTTCCGCTGCTTTTTCAATCAACATCTCGCGGTACATATTTGCATCATCGAGGTATTCTGCTGGGATTTCCGCTTCAATTACTTTTTCACCATGAGCACCTTCAAAAGTGTAGGCTTTCATGTTGATAAGATTGATAACGCCCTTAAATTCTGATTCTTCACCCATAGGGATCTGAATAGGAATCACTTTGTTACCAGCAAGACGCTTCTGGATAGATTCATAAGTCATCTTGAAAGACGCACCTGTTTTATCCATTTTATTAGCAAAAGCAATACGAGGAACTCCGTATTTATCAGCCTGCTTCCACACAGTTTCTGACTGAGGTTCAACACCCTGAGAAGCATCGAAAACCGCAACCGCACCATCAAGAACACGCATTGAACGTTCTACTTCGATTGTAAAGTCCACGTGACCCGGAGTATCAATCAGGTTGAGATCTACACCCCTCCAAGAAGTTGTAGTCGCCGCAGAAGTAATCGTAATACCGCGTTCTTTTTCTTGTTCCATCCAGTCCATTGTCCCTTCACCATCGTGAGTTTCACCGATTTTGTGATTGATACCAGTATAGAAAAGAATTCGTTCTGAAGTTGTCGTTTTACCCGCATCAATATGCGCCGCAATACCAAAGTTACGAATATTTTTGAGATTTTTTGAAATCGCCATATATTCAAAATAAAAAAAATAAAATCAATATGCGAAAAATTTTGAAAGTATCAAAAAATGTGAAATCCGCAAATTTCTGGCAAATAATATTGAAAAAATACAAAAAGTCAAAAAAAATTTATTTTTTGGAAAAACAGGAAAAATTCGGAAAAAATATGTTGGAGGAGAAAAAATTTGTTTGTCAAATAAAAGATTTTTATAATGAGAAAAATAAAAATATTTACAAAAAATATTTGACTTTTTCCAAAAATTTATATAATTCGTTCACATTCTCGTAATGCCCAGATGGTGGAATTGGTAGACACGACGGTCTTAGAAGCCGTTGCCATGCGGTGTGAGGGTTCAAGTCCCTCTTTGGGCACCATATAAACAACTCAATCAAATTTTTTCAAAAGATAAATTTGACTATAAAAATGATTATTTCTATTTTGAAGTAATAGTAAAGCGAGATCTACAGATCTTAAAAAAGAAGTGAAAGTAAAACATCACTTTTTTTGTAAATAAAATTTTGGGGAATTCTGAAGAAGAAAATGATTTGCAGAAAATCCTTGATGATATGAAAAATGAAGTAAAAATTCTTGAAAGAAATCATGAAGAAATAAAGGAAAAGCTAGAATTTTTGAATGAAAAAGAAGAATGATTTGAAGCGATTTTGGAAGTTGAAAAAGTTTATAAAAATAAACTGGAAAATTTGAGTGAAAAAGAGTGGATGGATTTGGCTCATAAATTTGTGGATAAAATCTATATTGATGAAGAGAATATACGAGTAGTGATGAGGGTTGGGAAAATGGATAAATAAAAAATAACCCCTAAAGGTTATTTTTTATTGTATTTTATTAATTTATAAAGTCATTTACAAATTGTTTAAATTCTTGATATTCAATTGTCGAATCATCCATTTCTTTCAAAATTTTCTCATAATCAAATTTTGAAAGATTATCAATATTATTGAATTCTAAATAATTATTAAAATTTTCTAGTATAAATTTAGCCATATGTCTTTCAAGTCATATATTTTGTAATTCAATTAATTTTTTATCATTTGTTCAATATTCTAAAAATTCAGCCCAATTATATCCTGCATTATTTTCTCATAATTTCTCCACCAAAATAAGGTAATAATTATTAAAATATTTTTCAAATTTATATCTTAAAAAATAATCAATATCAGAGATTAAATCATTTATTATTTGATTTATATGAATAGGGTTATTTTTATTAAATTCTTCAGGTTTTTTATTTATGTAAATTATTCCATATTTTTCTTTATATTTGATGGTGCTTGAAATTATTTGTTTTAAAGAGGCTGATGTTAGCCATTTTTCCATAATGGTTGAAAAATATTCTATTCTCCTTTTATGGTCAATATAATTTGGAAACATTGGATTTTTTCATAGGTCTTCTTCCTCTTTTAAATTATACTCTTTGTATAAAATATTTAATAATTTTTTACAATTTTCATAATTAATTTCTTTTGGTAATGATTCAAGAGTATTAGAAGAATTTATGTAAATATCATTTTGATATTTTACCTTGATATTAGATGAAATCAACAGAAAATGATTTGGTATTACTATTTCCTTTGCAATTTTTTCAAGTTTTTTATTTTCTTTGATTTTTTCATTATAATTTGTAACGAGCTTGCTAGTATAATCTTGTTTATGGTGATATATCAATATATTTCCATATTGATCCCATATTTCTTTTTCTACTGCTGAAAACTGTTTTTTGGAAAAATTTTGTCAAGAAATAGAATTGTTAATATTTTGATAAAAATTTCATTTTTCTTCAAGGATTTGAGATTTTAATTTCTCGATTTTTTTATTTTTAATAATATTGTAATCAATTTTCTTTCATTTATTCCAGCTTTTTTCACTTTCTCTTATGCAAATAATATTTCAGGATAATTCTTTCGTCAATCTACCAGCCCTTCAAGCTAAATTCCAAAAATCTATACTTTTAAATTTACTTAGTCAAATTTTATTATTTAAAATAAAAATATTTTTAGCTGGAAGATTTATTCATTCAAGTAGTGTTGATGTTGTAAATAAGTAATTTATGGTTTTTTCTTGAAATAATTCTTCAATAAGATTTCTTATTCGTTGAGGAATAGCTCAAAAATGAAATCATACTCACTTTTTTAAACAAGGAATCAGATAATAATCTTGATGTAATTCTTTTTTAATAATTTTAATAACCTTATTGATTTTTAGTAGTTTTTCTTCATCAGTAATATCTTCTAGGTTTTTTAAGAATTGCAAAGAATAATGAATTGTATTTGTAATACTATTGCAATAGATGATATTTTGAGTATTATTTCATATATTATAAATTATATCAAATGTATTTTTAAAAATAATATTTGCATTTTTAATTTTATATTCATTTCATAAATCTGAATAAAAGATAATATTTTGTTCTATTAGGTCTATAAAATACCTATTTTGTGTTACTGTATTTTCATTAGTTGTTAGGCTATCTTCTTGACTTGCTCAAAAAATTTTTAAAAATATTTCAGGATTTGGAACATTTGGTGAGGCAAAAAATAAATTAATTCACTTTTTTTGAGCTTGATATAATGCATGATAATATAATGGTGAACGAGAATCTCTTTCGGAAATAATTTTATGAGCTTCATCCACAAAAAGATATGAAATTTTAGGATTATTTTTATCTCATAAATAATTTATAAATCGCTCAGGAGTAAATACAAAAATAAAATTATTATCTGGATTATAAAATAACTCTGGTATAATAGGATGTGTTAAAATTTTATATTTTGGCAATTTTCCTTTAAACTCGGCTTTTAATTTATTTGATACTTGACTAATTAATGCTCTTGTTGGCACGATTAGGACAATATTTTCTTTCTTAGTTTCTGCCATTTTAAAAATATAAGATTCCATAAGAAATGATTTTCATAGGGAAGTTGGTCAAGAAAAGCTAAAATTATTATGATTTAATAACTCTTTATAGATTTTATATTGAGAATCAGTAAAGATCTTACCTCATAATGGGGATTGTTGCTTATCCTCTTTTATTTTTTTATTAATAAAAATATCAAAAGGAATCATTTTTTCTATATTTCATTCTGTATCAATCATTTGTATTGATGGAAAGTTTCATAATCTAGACAAGATAGATACAGAATAAATTTGAAATTCCTTATAAAATTCACTTACTTCATATAGGAGTGAAATTATTTTTAATGATATATTTTTATATTCAGAATTATCAGAAAATGATAATATATCTGCAAAACGAAATAAATCATAATATTCCTTTTCTGTAAAAGTTATTTTTTTATTTTTAAATATTGTATTTATGGAATATTCTTCAGCTTTTTTAAAAAGTTCTAAAAAATATATATCTTCCATGATTTCTTTACACCACTTTTGTATCATATTTTAAGTTATTATGTGTTTTATAATGTCTTTGCGATTTTGATCTAGATTGGAAAAAGGGAAAAAATAGAAATAAATATTATGTCAAAGCAAATCTTTTTCATTAATAAGCTTCTTTATGTCATCAATATTTTCATTTATTTTTTCTTTTAATAAATCCTCAAGTTCTTTGTAAAAATCTTCATTTGACAATGTTTGTAATTTTTTTAAATTTATTTCGAATCAAATGAATACTGCAAAACCATTATCTACTCTAAAACTGCTATTTTTTGTAGGATAAAGTATTGCTTTTAAAAATTCTTCATCTTCTTTATTGAAAGTTTCTTTTAATAAATTATCTGATATTAAAGTTATTTCATATCCCATTCAAAATTTTGCAGAATTTCTATCTATTTCCTTTCATGAGTCATCTCTCTTTATTCCATTTTTAAAATCATATATGGAAGATAGAGCCTTCGTTATTCATGTTTTTATATTTTTGATTGTTTTTGATTCTCAAAATAGTAAAATATAATTATCCTGTATTTTTTGAAAATGTACTCAATCTGAACCATTTACATAATTATTTGGGGCAGTTTTTAGCTCTATTTTACTTAAAATTTTAGGAGCTTTTAAATCCGTCTCAAGGAAACAGTATAATAAATACTCTCATAATTCTCATGTATTTGTTTGATAGTCTCGTATTTTATCTCTAGCTTTTTTTGAGATTGACATTGATCATCATGAGTGAGTTTTAATTGTGTGTCTAGATAAGGTATATCAAAGTAGAGGATCTTCCAATTTCTTTTTCAAATTTTCATAATCAAAATCTTTCGAATTTATTTGTAACATAAATATTTTTAGCCATTTTTCTCAATGATCATCAAGATTTACTTTGCTAATCTCCTTAAAAATAGACAAAAAGTCATCACAATCTGAACAAAATGATAATTCCATTACAAAGTCATTATGGGTTATAAATAATATAATTATAAATATTTTTTTAAAAATATCAATTTAGAATTTATATTTTTAAAACTTCTTGATTTTTTATAAAAAACTTTATAATATAAATACTTGAAATATTAATTTATAACTTATTTTTTATGAGCAATACTTCTAAAAAAGAATTGTCTTGTAAAAATTTGAATGAGTTGGATAGTGCACCATAAAAAACTTAAAGGAATTCTGATTTTGAAAAGATGTTATTTTGTTTATAATACATCTTATATTCAATAAAAAGAATTCCTTTTTATATTAAAATTAAAAAATATCCAAAATATGTCAAAATTTAATGAATTTGGTCAAAAAATAAATATTTTTGAAAAAAGAACTCAAAATAAAAAATATCTGACAAAAAAGAAGCAATACCATGAAAAACATCATCAAGAATATACTAAAGAAAATGAAATTATTTTTTCAGAAAATAATAATGAAAATATCTGACAAATTAGTCAAATAAAGCAAAGTTTTCAGGGAAAAATTTTTTATGTTATTGTTAATTCAGAAGTTTTTCAAAAAAATGTGAAAAATAAAAATATTTCAAATGAAATTACAATCTGAGATTTTGTAGAATTTCAAGATGAAAATATTACAAATATTCGTCAAAGAAAGAATTTGCTCGCTCGTTATAAATGAGATTCTGATAGATTTTCTCTTCACAAAAGGATTTTGCAACCTATTGCTGCAAATCTCGATTTTGTTGTTATTGTAGCTTCTGCCATGAATCCAAAATTTCAACCTTGATTTATAGAAAGGTATATAATTTTGGCGGAATCATGTAATATTCCCATTTTAATTTGTATTAGCAAAAGCGATTTACAAATAATTAAAAATCCGATTTTAGAATATTATACTGAACAATTAGGGATTCCTATTGTCTACACCTCATCAGAAACAGGACAATGAATAGAAGAATTAAAAGAAAAAATTTTTTGAAAAAATGTTGTTTTTGTAGGAAAAAGTTGAGTAGGAAAATCTTCGCTCATTAACACAATTTTACAAAATCATGTTACAAAAACATCATCTGTAAGTGAAAAATGATGACAATGAAGGCATACAACAGTTTCATCAAAAATGCATATTTGGGATGAGAATTCTTATATTATTGACACTCCTTGAATTCGTTCACTTGATTTTTTAGAATTTTCAAAAGAAGAATTGCCTTGATATTTTAGTGATTTTTCTGATTTCATGTCATGATGTCAATTTGCAGACTGTTCACATACACATGAAAAAATATGTGGAATTAAAGAGGCAGTAAAATTATGACAAATTCCAAAGGAAAGATACAATGCTTATATAAGGCTTTTTGAAGAAATAATATAAAAATATGGAAAAACAAGTATAATAAAAACATCTCAATTTATATGACTCAAACTGAAAGTTGAATATTTTACAAATATTTTTATAGAAATAAAAAAATTACTTTGAGACAAAGAAAAAGAAATTTTAGAATTTCAAAATCCTCTTTCATTGCATATTACAGTATATTATTTACCTTGAAAAACTACTGAAATTGAAAATAAAAAAATAAAAGACCTTATTGATAATATTTCTCAACAAAAAATTAAAATATCTATGAAAAAACTTGAATATTTTTGAGATAATATTGCTTATATTAGTTATGATGATTTTGAAAATTTAGAAAAAATAAATAATTTTCTAAAAAATAAATTTATTGATTATAATAGTATTGTTGATAATTCTTACAACTCATTTGTTCCTCATACTACTTTATTTAAAATAAAAGATTATTGAAAATTTTTATTATATAAAAACGATATTGAAAATATTGTTGTAAAAAATATAGAAAAAATACAAAAATTTGATTTTATAGAAAATTTTCATTTATATGCTGTTAATTCTACATTTACACCTGAATTACAAGTAATTATATATTAATTTACAGATATGGAATGATTTTTATTTGAAAAAGCTGTTTTAGAATTTGTAAAAAATTTTCCAGAAGAAACTCAAAGAAAACCATTTTTTTATCACTCTATAAGAGTTTGAGTTTTTTTGTGGAATCAGTGATACTCTGAAGAAATACAAATTGCTGGACTTTTACATGATACACTTGAAGATACCAGCATTTCAGAAAATACTATAGAAAATTTATTTTGAAAAAAAGTGCTTCAAATAGTAAAAGTAAACTCTAAAAACCCCTCTTTAGCAAAAGAAGAAGTTTTAGAAGATATTGTAAAAAGGTGTTCAGATTATGGAATTGATGCTATGATTGTTAAAATAGCTGATGTTTATGATAATTTTTTGTTTTATAAAAAAATAAATAATATTCCTGAAATTGAAAGATGCAAAAAATTATCAAACCTGATTTTAAAATACAAAAAAGATTATAATGATAAAATTTTTAACTTTTTAGATGAAATAATTTCTTTTGAAAAATAAAAAAGCCCAAAAAGCTTTTTTATTTTTCATCTGTTTTTCGGTATTTTCGGCCAACCAATTCATCAGGAAAATGTTTTTGATCGGATTTTTTATTTTCTAAATCGTGTGCGTATTCATAGTTTTTCCCGTATCCAATATCTTTCATTAATTTGGTTGGAGAAGCAAAAATTCTTGGTTTGAAAATGAAGTAATTCAAGAATTTCAAAAATTAGTTCAAGAAATTATTAAATTTTGTGCGTCTGATAAACATACGAAATCATATCCAAAAAAGTAGGATATTTTTGCAAAAATCATGTAAAATCTGTATTTTCAATCACTTTTCGCTCATCTTCTGGAGAAAATCACATCACAATATTTGCTTCCTGATCATGAAATGCGATTTGTTCATCCAATTGAAACAATAAAATTTTTCGGATATATTCAAAATCTCTTTCATTGGGTGGATTTATAATCATTTCTTTCAAAAAATTTTCTTTCAAAAAATCTGGGCTATAAAAATGCAGAACACCTAAAATATATTCATTTTCATACACATTAAAGCTGTCAGTATCATAAATTTTTCCTGTATATTGCAAATTTTCTTTTATTTGTCATCGCACCCATTCCCAAAAAAATATAAAATATTCATACTCTCTTGCGAAAATTGGCAAAATCATTGCAGTCATTGTTCCCGATTTATCCCAAAAAATTTTTTCAGAAATTATTGGAAATTTCCAAAGGTTTTTTGAAAATTTTTGTCCTTCTGCCCCACGAAAATCTTTACAAATTCGCATTCAAGAAAAAACATTTTTGAGATTTTTTGGAAGATTTTTTTCTGAAATTTGATTCAAGGCATCAAATTTTTTCTCCCAAAGGCTTGTTGCAAAACTTCCAAAATATTGTCGTTGTCGAATTTTCCATTCTTTTTCTTCTGCTTCAAAGCGAAGTTTTTCTTCTTCTGTCCATTCTGGTAGATCAAAATTTTCAATATTTTTGAAAAAATACAAAAATTTTTCAGCATCTTGAGAAGAATTTGTTGTCAAGGAAAATCGTATTCAGCGAGAATATGCCATTCAGTTTGTTTTACTCTGTATATCATCATGAATATTGGCAAATTCTGGAATAAGAAAAATTCTGTGTTCTAATTCGTGTACTGCTGAAAGTGTCAATTTTTCTCGTGTCTGTAAATAAACATCAATAAATTGGAGCATATTAAATAATTATTAATTGTAATAATTAAAAGAATCAGGGATTATATATCCCTGCTAAAGAATAAACTTCTTTTATTTATTCCTCATCTATCCAGGAAGTCTAATTATAGATTACCACCGCGACTAGGCTTACCCGAGCTACGACCAGGACTGGATTGAGTATGGTTTTCACCGTTACGACTTGGGGATCCTCTTGTACCGCGATTTTCACGATGAGATCCTTTACCCTTATTAGCCATGTCAAACTCCTTATACAAAAGAAGATAGGCAGAACTTACATAAAAAACATCTAGGTCTCTACCCTTAACCACAGACACTATAAGTATAGTAATATTTTTAAGAAAACAAGATTTTTTGAAAATTATTTTACATCTTGTGGATAGCCAAAAAGTCCCCAAAGGCTTTTTATTTTTTATCTGTTTTTCGATATTTTCGACCAACCAATTCATCAGGAAAGTGCTGCTGACTGGATTTTTTATTTTCTAAATCGTGTGCGTATTCATAGTTTTTCCCGTATCCAATATCTTTCATTAATTTGGTTGGCGCATTTCGAAGATGCATCGGCACCGCGAGATTTCCAAAATTTTGCAAATCCTCGTGCATCGCCATTTGGGCCAGATAAATCGCATTATTTTTCGGTAAATCAGCGAGATAATACGCGAGATTAAGTATCGGCAATTCACATTCGGGCATCCCCATTTTTTCACAAATTTCGTACACAGAATTTGCTAAAATAATCGCTCGTGGATCAAATACATCCTCGGATGCAAAATTCATCATTCGGCGGACAATATATCGTGGATCTTCACCACCCGCGAGCATTCGTCCAATCCAATAAATCGCCGCATCACCATCAGAATCCCGCAAGCTTTTGTGCATCGCAGAAATCAGGTTGTAATGTTCCTCACCATTTTTATCATAATTGAGATTTTTGTTTCCCGACTCCAAAATAATTTCGCGAGAAATTTTCCCTTCCTGTTGCAAAATACACGCTGTTTCGAGCAAATTGAGCGTATTACGCAAATCACCATCACCAATTTCGGAAATCAGTTTCAATGCCTCATCATCAAGAGAAATATTCGGAAATCGGCTTTCAATCGTCTCAATATGTTTTTTGAGAAAAAATTCAATATCATGCGGTTTAAGTGATTGGAGAACATACGTCCGACAACGCGACAAAAGTGCATTATTGACGGTAAAACTCGGATTTTCCGTTGTTGCGCCAATCAGCGTGATAATTCCTTTTTCTACCCACGGCAACAGCGTGTCTTGCTGAGATTTGGACCAACGATGAATTTCATCCAAAAACAAAATAGTCTGACGCCCAGACTGAAAATTGGTCTGCGAATTGGCAATAATTTTGATAACATCATCTTTTTTGGAAAGCACGCCTGAGAGATGAAAAAATTCTGCATCGAGCGAATTGGCAATAATTCGTGCAAGCGAAGTTTTTCCGGTTCCAGGCGGTCACCAAAGCAAAAGTGACGGAATTTTTCCGGCTTTCAAAAAAGTATGAATTGGCTTCCCAGGAGCCACCAAATGTGATTGCCCGACATAATCATCCAAAAACATTGGTCGCAAAAGTGACGCGAGTGGCGTAATCGATGCTGAAAAAAGTGATTCCATAAAAAATTTTAATACACAAATTATATCAATTTTCCTAAAAAAAGAAATAACAATATTTTTGGAAAAATCACATCAAAAAATTCCCAATTTGGGAATTTTTTATTCAAATCGAAGTGCTTCGATGGCATCCATTTTGGCCGCTCGCCAAGCTGGCAAAAGTCCAAAAATCACACCCATCAACACTGAAAATCCTGTCGCGATAAAAATCATTTCTATACTGATAATCATCGATAGCGATGGTGCAAAAAAGTGAACCCCGGCAGAAATCGCATATGATACGAGTACCGCAATTACTCCACCAATAAACGATAAGATCACTGATTCCACCAAAAATTGCAAAATAATATCTTTTCTCTTGGCACCAATCGCCTTACGAATACCAATTTCTCGCGTTCGTTCTGTCACAGAAACGAGCATAATATTCATAATTCCAATACCACCAACGAGAAGCGAAATCCCCGCAATTCCCGAAATAAACATCGTAATCGTTCCTGTTTGCTTTTCGATCATATCCAAGAATTGACGATTGGTCGCAAGATTAAAATTCAGCTCAGAAGGATCATTCGCACCCGTCAATTTCATGAGGTAATATCCAATGTTTTTTTGCAAAAAATTTACATCTTCAACGCGTTTCGCATGAATCTCAATAGATTCAATTTTTTGCTTTCCAAAGCGTTTTGAGGCAGTCTGATATGGGATATAATACGCATTATCCGTGGAGTAATCTTTCGTTTTTTCCAAAAGACCAATGACAGTAAATGCCTGATTGTTGATGTAAATCGTCTGTCCAACAGGATTTTTCCCCTGAAATTCTCGTTCCAAATCTGAACCCGCCACAACGACATTTTCAAAATTTTCTGTTTGAGATTTTTGGAAAAAAATTCCTCGTGCGAGTTTTATATCACGCGCCTTAAAAAATGCATCCTCAACCACTTTCACCGATCCGTTGGATTCTTTCCCCATAATCACAGGTGAAGAATTGGATCGGAATGGCATCACTGGAACGATTGCCTTGATTTTGTCTCCAAAAAGTTTTTGAATCATTTCAATAGTTTCTGTCGAGAGAACCTGTTCTGTCGCGATTCGCTGTGCAATCGATGGTTCTGTTTTTTCCGACGTTTCTGTTGAGGAAACAGGACCACCATTAGGATTTGCCATTAGACCGCCACCAGATTTTCCTGGTTGTCCAGCTTGAAGCGTAATGATATTTTGTGTCGCCGCCATGTCTTCAATAATTTTGGCTTTCATACCATCTCAAAATGCTCTGAGAACGACCACAGACGCAATCCCAATCATAATTCCCAAGAGTGAGAGTATGGAACGCATTTTATTTTGAACAAGTGTTCAAAGTGCTTCCTTGATGTAAGAGAGTAAATTCATAATTATCCTGTAACTAATCCATCCTTAATATATACAATTCGCTTTGCATTGGCGGCGATTTCTGGTGAGTGCGTAATGACAATAATCGTCACTCCATCATTATTGAGTTCAGTAAAAAGTTCCATCACATCATCACTCGTCTTGGAATCAAGCGCTCCGGTCGGCTCATCCGCCAAAATAATTTTTGGACGAGTCACGAGCGCACGAGCGATAGCCACACGCTGTTTTTGTCCACCAGAAAGTTGTTCTGGTTTTTTGTAGAGATGATCTCCAAGACCTACACGCTCAAGCGCTTTAATGGCTCGTTCCTTTTTTTCGGCACCAGCAACGCCATGATACGAAAGTGGTAACATCACTTGTTCAATGACGGAAAGTCGCGGAATCAGAGAATAATTCTGAAATACAAAACCAATTTTTTTCCCGCGAATTTCCGATTGTGCCAAATCATTGAGCTGACTCATGTCTTGTCCATCAAAAAAATATTTTCCCGCTGTCGGCCGATCAAGAAGCCCAATAATATTCATCAGCGTACTTTTTCCTGATCCAGAAGGCCCAATAATCGTTACAAATTCTCACTCATCGATGCGAAGATTCACATTTTGAATAATGGGAATCTCCGTATCTTCCAAAAAGTATGATTTTTTAATATTTTCAAAAACGAGCATAATATTAGAAATAAGAAATTTCAAAATTTCCGCCGTCAAAAGTATTTCCTGCAAAATCAATGGTTTCAACTACTTGCCCTTCTTCTAATCCTGACAAAATCTGAATCTGTCCTTTCGCAGATTTTCCAGTTGTTACCTTAGTTTTTGTTTTTGATCCGTCTTTAGAAACAATATTTACATAACTATCACCTGTTGCAGGATCCTGAGAAACCGCTGTCAAAGGCACAAGTAATGTTTCTTCACTTGACCCAAGAGAAATATTCACCGCTGCGTTCATACCAGAATAAATTGGATGATTTCCACGTTCTGCCGAAATAATCACATTGTATGTTGAAAGTCCTGATCCTGATGAATCCGATGGTGTAGAAGAAATTTCTGTAATCGTTCCTTCAAGTTTTGCGTCTGGAACCGCTTCAAATGTAATTGTCGCTTTTTGTTTCATTTTTACCTTGACGATGTCAAGCTGATTCAAGCCAACTTTTACATTGATAATTTCAGAGTTTTCTAGCAAAATCACTTTATCTGCATCGGCATTTCCGTCAGACTTTCCGAGAACATCACCAGTTTTGAATTTGATCGCGCGGATAGTTCCAGCAAATGGCGCCCGAATTTCATAAGTTTCTTCCTTGGTTCGAAGTTTTTCTATTTCTGCTTCCTGATCTTTTTTGGTGGTCAAAAGATTTTCGAGTGTATCGTTTTTTCCACTTTTTAATTTCGCAAGATCTTCTTTTTTTGTCAAAATGCTATCTTTTTGATCCTGAATAGCAGATTGTTTATCGGCGATTTCACGGCGCAAAGAATCATCCTGAACAACATTATCAGAAATAATTTTAATATCCTTTTCACTTTGAGAAATCTGGATTTCTAGACGACGAATCGCGTCTTCTGCCGTTTCTAAAGCAAATTTTTTCGTCTGCAAATCCGTCAAAAATTTTTCTTTAATTTTTTCTGGATTATCTACCAAAAGCAATGAATCACGATTTTTTGTGTGCGTTTCAATTTTTCCTGAAATATTCGTGCGAAGCGTACTAATGCCGCTCAAAACACTATTGAGGTCCTCGCGTGAGAAGGCGCCCGCATCACTTGTTGGCGTTGTATCAGCCGCACGGCGCGCAATATCTGTTGCTTCAAGCAATTTTTTATAAATACGCAACGCCTCTTCTGTTAATCCCTGAGCATCTTTTGAATCTTTGGAATTACGATTAATTTTTGAAACAATATTTTCATATTCAGAAATATCTTTGTGAAGCTCTTTCCAAATATTTTCTACCTGCGATTTGCGACCCCCATCATTTCGCGTAATATAATGAGAATAACGCTGTTCTTGTGATGAAAGTTCTGACAAATCAAAACCAAAAATTTTATTTATATCTTTATGTGCTTGTCGCATGTCAGAAATTTCTGTTGAAGTATTTTGAATAATACTTTCTACCAATTTTTGTCCTTCTTCTGTTTTTGACTTAATAAGTTCATCTTTTTTCGAAAATTCTTTTTCATAATTTGACTTATCAATTTCATATTTTTCTTTTTGTGCGGCCAAATCTCGTTTTTTTGCATTCAAATCAAGCAATTTTTCTTGCGATTTTCCTGGAGAATTTTGCACTGCCTTTTCGAGATTTTCCTGCATTTCTTCGAGTTTGCGCTCCATCGCGGCAATTTCTCGTTCCATACGGCGAGCCTCCGTTCCATGCGCTTTTTCGCGCTGTTCATTGATTTCACGATTTGTTTTATCAAGACGATTCTGTGCTTGCGCAAGTTCTTGGAAAAATTCTCGTTTATCAAGACTTGCCAGCACCTGATCTTTTTCAACGGTGTCGCCAACTTTTGTATAAATTTCAGCGATTTTTCCATTTTGTCCAAAACGAAGTTTCTGTTCATTGGCAAGTTCTGCTTTTCCTGTTACATCAATGCCATCATCGAGTCGACCTTTTGTCACTGTTGAAACAGTTCCACCAACAGCCGCCATATCGTCAGTAGAAGTATTTCCAAAAAATTGCTGATATACATAATAACTTCCGCCAGAAATAATAGCCAGCAACAGCAAAATAAAAACAAGTTTACGAATATTCATGCTAAAAAAATAAAAATTAAGTGATAGGAATAATATAGACCAACTTTAAAACAAGTTTAAGAAATTATAGGAAATAGTATTTTTTTGTCAAAAAACTCTTTGTTTCCGAAAATTTTTGAAGAAAAATAGGCTTTTCTCGTGAAAAATTTGATTATTTTTCAAATCTGCGTATATTATAAAAACTTTTTATTTCTAAAATTTTTTTTTGGAACCTCTTTCGATACTTACGTTTATAATTCTTATTTTTCTTTCGGCGTTTTTTTCTGGAACAGAAATTGCGCTTATGACAACTTCAAAACACGCGGTTTCATCGCTTGTTCGAGAAAATCGTTTTGGCGCGCGGTCGCTTGAAATCATTAAAGGCAATACCGACAAACTACTCATCACGATTCTCATCGGAAACAATATCGTAAATACGGCGTCTGCGACGCTTGCGGCAACAGTGGCACTCAATCTCGCCAACGCGAGTGGCCTCAATCAAGAGCAAGGAATAGTAATTTCTACGGCCGTGGTGACGATTCTTTTGTTGCTTTTTGGTGAAATCACACCAAAAACGATTTGTACGCGTTATAGCGTTCCGATTGCACTTTTTGTAGCTCCGATTTATCGCGTTTTGATGTTTGTTTTCACACCAATTTCATTTTTTATTGAAATTTTCTTGAAAGGAATTATGAAAATTTTTGGTGGTGACAATTTTGTGAAAAAAATTTCGTACCAAGAAGTTGAGGCATTCATTGATATGTCTCACGAAGAGGGTGAGGTTCAGGCAGATGAGCATCGCCAGATGAAAAATCTCCTTTCATTGCGCGATATGGATGCAGAAAGTGTGATGACTCCGCGTGTGAATGTGAATTTCTTGGATATGGAAATGACAGTGGATGAGGCTTGTGAATTTTTCCTTCAAAACTCGCATTCTCGTATGCCAGTGGCTGGGAAAAATACGGATGATGTGGATTTTATGCTTACTTTCCGTGAAGCATTTCAGCTACGCAATGATGGTCAGGGAATGAAAAAACTTTCAGAAATTTCTCTGGAAAAAATCATGAAAATCCCACTCACTCAGACGCTTGATGATCTTTTTGAAAAATTTCAAAAATCACGTCGTCATATGGCGCTCGTATTTGATGAATTTGGTGGAACCGCGGGCCTTATTACGATGGAAGATATTCTAGAAGAAGTATTCGGTGATATTAAGGATGAGGTCGATCAGGAAGAAATTTTTATGAAGAAAAAATCTGACACGATGATTGAAGCGGTTGGAAGTGTTTTGATTGATGATATTTTGGAAGAATTTGGAATGCGAGCGGACGACCTTGAAATTCCGAGCGAATATATGGGTGAGACGATTTCTTATGTTGTGATGGCCGAAGAAGAGTCATTCCCAACGGAAGGTGTGGAAGTAATTTTTGGAAATGATGACGAAAAACTTTCACTTACAGTACTTTCTGTTCATCATAATGTCATCGAAAAAATCGAATGTCGAAAAATTCTCGCAGAAGAAAAATAATAAAATCCCCAATTGGGGATTTTATTTTCGAGTAACGATTTCGCCTTTTTGTTTCTGTTTTTCTGCCTGTGCATTCACAAAAATCTGCTGAACAATCATAAAAAGCAGACCAATCCACCAATAGAGTCCGAGCCCAATTGGAAAAAAGAGTGCAGAAACACCGATCATAAACGGAAATACATAAAGTGTCATTTTTTGCATCACGCGCGGATCAAGCGTTGGCATTGCGGGGTCACCATCTTTTTTTGGCTCTTCTTTTGGAAGTGGTGGCTGAGCCTTGATAGAAAGATATGATTGCAAAAATTGCGTGAGCATCAGAATTCCCGCGAGTACAAACGCGACAACCCCACCAGACTGTAATAAATTTTGTCCAAAGAAAAATGTATTAATTTC
This sequence comes from Candidatus Gracilibacteria bacterium GN02-873, assembly GCA_003260345.1. GTDB lineage: Bacteria > Patescibacteriota > Gracilibacteria > BD1-5 > UBA2023 > GN02-873. The sequence continues at coordinate 56,686 of MORC01000002.1, forward strand.
GGTTGGATTAAATGCTGCAAGAAAATCGTATCGGTGATAAATATTAGAAATATCCGTAATTCCCATAATCACCCAATACAAAGCAATTAGAATCGGAAATTGAATCAATAATGGCAAACATGAACCCATTGGGCTCACTTTTTCCTGTTTGTAAAGCTCCATCATTTTCATTCCTTGTGTCGCACGATCATCGGCATATTCTTTTTGAATCGCACGAATTTTTGGGTTCAAAGACGCCATTTTTCGTGTATTTTCAAGCATTCGATGCTGCGGATACAAGAGGATCAATCGTATAATCACCGTCACAATCACGATCGCCCAACCAAGTGAATAATCCGTTACAAATGCAATCAATCCAGCAAAAAGATTATAAATCGGATTATAAATAAGCGTTCTTAAAAAATTTCGGAAAAATCCTGGTGCCTCCACCTGAAACGAAATATTTCTTTCGCCCGCTGTATGCGTATCAAGCAACAAAATATAATTAGCTGGTTTGGAAGCAAATAATTTATGAAGTGATGACAAAGCCAATTCTGTGTGCGAGTTCGCACCAAATTCCACATCGCGACAAAAATCAGTTGAAAAAGTTTCGATTTTTACCGGTTGAGAATTTTGTGTCAAGCGAATATCATTACAAGTATTGATTACGAAAGCATCGCTCGTCGTGTTGTGAACTGTTACTTTCGGAATACTTGGAATCGTTACATTGTTCGGTGTGACAGCAATCGAAATTTCATTTGTTGGAATCGTTGTTTGTTTTGGCTGAAAAAGATTGATAAAAAGAACAATCAATAGCGACAAAAGCGCGATATTGATAATTTTAAGAGCATTCATAAGTTATTGGGAAAGAATTTTTTGAAAAATAAAATCAAGATTTTGTTGGAAATTTTCCAAATCCTGAGGATTTTTGTGAGACAATTTTGTTCATTTTTTCAGAACAACGACCACATCATATTCACTTTCGAGAATTTTCCAAGCAGATTTATAAAAAAGTCGACGAAATGCGTTACGATTAACGCTTCCAGGCGTATTTTTGCCCGACAACAAAATCCCCACCCGTGCATGAGAAAAATTATTTTTTCGAACATTTGCCACCATCATAGACGAAAAAAAAGGCTTTTTTTCTCGAAAAACCTTTTTTAATTCACGCTCCGAAAGATGATATTTTTTGGCTATCATCAGAATCGGAGATTAGTTTAAAATACTTGGGCGAAATCGTTCAGTTGTTCCCTGGAGAGTTACTACGCGAGCAGTTCCACCAGCAATGTTGTGATGTTTGCTTTTTCCGCGAACATTTTTAAAGCGATTTGGGTAGCTCACAGCAAGAGAATGACGTCCTTTGCGGCGACGAGCCTGCAGAACTTTTTTCCCATCTACTGTAGATTTGCGAGACAAAAATCCGTGTACACGAAGTCGTTTTCGTTTTTTAAGTTTACCTAGCATAATAGTATAAAGAAAAATAACTCCCGAATTGTATAAAAAATATCGAAAATGTCAAAAGTTTTTTCGCTTTTTTAGATTTTTTACAAAATTCAAGAAAAAATTATAAAATATTATCTGAAATCGTCAAGATTTGCAGTGGTAGAAATTGAAATAATCGGATTTTCATTTTTAATGCGACGACGCAAGCCATGAGAAAATCAAAGCTCCAGAGAATATCGCATATATGGATGGATAAATGGGCTTGTTCCTGTACAATTTTCTATACAATCAGGCGACGCGGCAGCGAGCCATGGATCTTTTTTAGGAAACAAATCAAGGTGAAATTTTCGAACAGTAACAGTATTTGGAAAAAGATTGATCCATTCGCTGTCAATTCCTGTCGCGAGTCGTCATTCGCCAATATCTTTTCCAGCACACGACCAGCCAGCTTCACACACCCATGTATCAATCACACCATCGTACGCATCCGCACCTGTTCCGTCATGCTTGGAGCCACGATCCAATCCTCGTAATTTGAGCATTTGAATCATGCCAAGGCAATAATCACCAGCAGTAAAATATCCATCAGAATCCCGTGTTATCTCGCACGAATCGCTCGAATTTTTATTTGGATCATCAATAATTTTCCAGCGGAAAAAAGTTCGCGTTGGATTTTTTGGATCAGTTTTATTGAGCAAATAGAGCTCATGAATTGCGCCACTAAAAACTTCCGGTCCGTCCCAAAGATTTCGATCATCTTCATCTCCGACAATTTTTCCATCATTATTTTCGTCACCATTGTCAGCATTTGCATTCGCATTATAATCCCAAAATTGAAGCGCGTATTCACCATATCGTTGCATACTTCCCACAAAATTTGTATTTTTGTTGTTCAATGAAGAATTTTCCGCACAACCGCCAGTTCCCATACGATTGGAATTATCAGCACTTCGACAATAGAAAAAATTTTCTCAAAAATTATTTTTTGTTAAATCGCTCGTTCCGTGACCAAAATTTCCAACTCCTGAAGCAAATTTGTAATGCGAGCCATTCAATTCTGTATTGTAGGTTTTTCGATTCCAGTATTCTTCATAATCAATGGTTCCGCCATCTTTAATCGCCGTAAATAATTGTTCTGAGAAAAAATATAATTCTTCCGTGAGCGCAATACGGTTCATACTTTTGATGCGTGCCGCCATCATCGATTGTACGGACGATAAAATAAAAATCATCACAAGCGAAAAAATCACCATACTGATCATCAATTCGAGGAGTGTCAAACCTTTTTTACGAATTTTTATCATTTTTTGAGGAAGCATTTTTTTGGGAAAAAAGAAACAAAATCGGAGAAAAAATCGCTCTACCAAGCCGAATTGCTGTTGGAAAAGCAAAAAATCGCGCTGGTCATTTTTCAAGCATTTCTTCTAAAAATGGAAAATTTTTATCATTTTGCTGCATTGTATTGATTTTTCAAAAAAAGAGAAGAGCAAAAATTCAAAAAATGGTAATTTTGAAAAAACGAAAAATTCCGATAAAAAGAAGAATAAAAATGTTGCGAGAATTTTTTATCATTTTTGGAAAATTTGAAAAAAGGAAATTGAGGGAAAATAGCGAGAATTTTGGAAGAAAAATTTTTGGAAAAATCTTGAAAAAAAAATATTTTTGACTACTCTGTGAACATATAATTTTTTAATATGCCACAGTATAACACAAATATTCAAAATAGAAAATTAAAAAAACAAATTTTGAATTTTTTCTCGCGTTTGGGCTTTGGAGCTGGGAAATTACCATTTTCTGGAAGACTTATTTTAGTAATGGCATTTTTGTTATTTGTGTCGCTTTTTATGCCGTGGCTTGAAATTACTTCGAGCACAAATGGCGTGCAAACTTTTGGGCCTTTTAGTCGATATCTTGGTTTTATTGGATACGGAATTTTGGTGAGTGTGATTATTGTGCCATTTTTTCTCTTGTCTCACACCAAAAAAGAGCAAATTCGTGCCTATGTACCTTTTCGACTTTCTGATACGCAAGCGGTTGTTTTTGTTTCGACGATGATTTTGGTGGCGATTATGCAAATTATTTTTCTTTCACCTGCATACAATGTTTTTGGTGCGACGGAATTCAAAAGTGGTTTTCCGCTTGCTGGTGCGAGTGTTGTGTGTATGATTATTTGTGGATTTTTTCTTTCAAAACGGGTAAAAATTCAAAATACTGAAAGTTATTACCTTGATAAACAAATGAAAGAAAATTTATGAGAGTACAAAAATATTATACATCCTGATGCGCATCAGGAAAACGAAAGAAAAAAACAAAATATGTCACTTCCTTTTTAAAAAATTGCTTGACTTTTCAAAAAATATCATATTATATTAACTAGTTTATTTCTTATTTCAGTGAGTGAACTGCTTATTATGACTACTACTGCTCAAGTAACTGCTGGTTTTCATTCCATTCTCAATTCTTTAACAGAAAAAGAAAAATCAGTTATTATGCGTCGAATTGGGTTTAACGGAAATAAGGAAACCCTTCAAGAAATTGGGAATGCGTACGGAATTACTCGTGAGCGTGTTCGACAAATCGAAGATGTAGGAATCCGAAAAATCGGGCGCATCATGCGAACCAGCGACCTGGTGGTGATTCAGAATTCTGGAGAAAAAATTCTTAAAATGCACGGCGGCGTAATGATTCGCGACCGTTTGATTAGCGCTATTATCGCGGATATCGGACTTGATCCGACACTTAATGCTAATATTATTGATATTCTTCTTCAGGCAGACTATCAACTCCAAAAATCAAAACCTCAGTTGGGGACAAATTCATATTTTCACTTTCCAGAAGTTTCGAAAAAAATGATCGAAACTATCCACAAGGAAGCGGTAAAAATCCTCAAAAAACGAGGTGATATTCTAGAAATAGCCGTTCTATATGATGCTATTCGTACCAATCTTTTTGCACAATTTGGAAAATTAGATTCACTGATGATTGATTCAGTAATGGATATTTTCTTGGATGTTGTGAAGGGCGAAGGAAAATATATTGGTCTCGAAAAATGGAAAATTTTGAATCCAGCAACTCTGAAAGATAAAGCAATTTATACACTCAAAAAATCTCGCGAACCAATGCATTTTATGGACATTGCGAACGCGATTACTGAATATTTTGGTGAAGTAGTGAAAATTTCCACGATTCACAACGAGCTTATTCGCAATGAAGAATTTGTTCTGATTGGACGCGGAATTTATGTATTAAAAGAATGGGGATATAAAGAAGGAACTGTTCTCGATGTGATTTTGGATATTTTCAAGAAAAATGAAGGGCCGCTTTCCACCGAAGAAATCACCGACAAGGTTCTCAAAATTCGCCAAGTAAAAAGTACAACGATTTATATGAATCTGCAAAATAAAGATTTTATTGAGCGAGTGGGACGAAACCTCTATCAAGCAAAAACTGCATAAAAATTCCCTTTTGGGAATTTTTATTTTCGCCTGAGAAGTTTACGCGTAGCGGTTGCGCCTGAGAGAATTTCCCAATCGTTGCCCGTCATCTCACGCAAAAACTCGATCAATTCGTCATTCGCTTTTCAGTTTTCTGGAACCGCTTTGATGCGAATTTTGAGTGTTCCATCATCCATAGTTCCAATAATTTCCGTTTTTCTCGCGCGCGGAATCACTTTTATTTTGACAATTTCTTCAAAAATCATATCTTGTAGCATATTTTTTGATTATGGAATACAAAGTTTTTGGTTGTAAAACGAATAAATATTTTGCTGAAAAATGGCTTGCCCATCCACATTTGGAGGATAAAGTGGGCTATTTTATCGCGTCGTGTGTGGTAACGGATCGCGCCAAGGCAAAGTGGGTCAAACACGCGCTCAAAAAACTCAAGACCTTGAAAGAATGAGAAAAACTCTATCTCTCGGGTTGTGGAAATATTCGTGATGGAGTGGTTGATCCAAAATTTTATGAAATATATCACGAATTGAAAAATTTTCAAGATAAAATCGAGGTTTTACCAGAAGATCCGAGCGATTTTGCGATGAGCGAAGAAGAAAAGAAAAAAATGATGCAAACAAAACTTCGTTCACTTCGGAGCAAAAATCTGAAACAGATTTTCACGCGAAAATATATGGTCGTACAGACTGGGTGTGATAATTTTTGTACTTTTTGTCTGACGGTGCAGGCTCGTGGGCGACACAAATTCCGGCCGATTGATGAAATTTTGGACGAAATTCATACATTTGTTCGCGGCGGTGGAAAAGAAATTGTACTGACAGGAATCAACCTGGGCGCTTGGGGAGCGGAAAGTTCCAACGATTTTCAAGATTCTCAATTTGTTCATCTCATCAAGACAATTCTTGAAGAAACAGAAATTGAGCGTGTGCGAATTTCTTCGCTCGGAGTAGAATTTTTCTCTGACGAGCTCATAGATTTGTTCAAGAATGAGCGAATTATTGCATACGTTCACCTTTCGATTCAGTCTGGATCAACGCCAATTCTTGCAAAAATGAATCGTCATTATGACGGCAAGAAAGTACGCGAGGTACTTTGAAAATTACGAAATCTGAATCGTGAAGATGGCGTAATTCTCAATATTGGTGCGGACATTATCGCCGGATTTCCAGGTGAAACTGATGAAAATTTTGCTGATACACTCGCACTTATTGATGATTTTGGAATCACTCAACTGCATGCGTTTCCATTTTCTGGGCATGTCGATCATTACAGCGTTCCTGCTGGAGTTTTTCCAAATCAGGTTCCCAATCATATCGCACAGCAGCGAACCAAAACACTTTTGGAACACGGGCAAATAGAAAAACGAAAACTGGCGGAAAAATCTGTTGGAAAAATTTTGAAAGTTTTAATAGAAAAGGCTGATGCAACGGGGAAATTTTTTGGTTCGACAGAAAATTATTTGGCGTGTAACGAAACCAATTTTAAGCCACTTCCTGATCAAAAAATAGCACGAGGAAAAATCGTGCTAGGAAAATATCTCAAAATGATTGATACAAGCGTGGAGGACTAATTATTTAAAATATTGAGTAATTTTGGAAACAATGAGTCCTGGAATCTGATCAAGATTTCGCGTAAATGACATGATTGATTCAAAAAAAGTGAGAATATTATCAATGCGATCCATATTTTTGTAAATGCGCCACAAAATCATAGAAACAAGAACAAAAACAGGAATAAATCCAAATGCCAACACAAGAAAAAGAAAATCGAGAGCGTTAATCATATCAGTTTTTTAAAAATTAAAATGCAAGAGGATCTTCGGAAGAAGGTTCTTTTTTTGTTTCAGAAATAATATTTTCAGAAATATTCTCATTATTTTCAGAAATATTTTCCTCAGATTTTTTTTCAAAATAATCACGTTTGTCAGCATTCCACCAAGACTCAATTTCCGCAAAATCATAAAAACGAGCGACTTCTTCGCCCTGGAAAAAAATTCGCATTTCCAGTGGCAAAACATACCCAAAATCCTGAATAATTTTTTCAGATTTTTCACGATTTAAATATTTGAGTGTCGCGATATCAACAAATGCCTTCGACTGCCAAACAGCCAAATTGAGCATCAAATCTTTTTCAATTTGAGAATTTTCGTCAAACGCAATAACCACAAGGCGCTTTTTTTTGAGTTTTTCAAGGTAATCATCCTCATTTTGAACAAATAATGATGTCTGCGAAAGCGTATCCCCCGCAAATTCTAGCGTTTTATTCCCGAGGTTTTTTGCTTTTTCTAATGTCAAATCAATCGCATCAGAAAAAGATTTTTTAATTTTATCGAAATCCATACATATTGTAATATTATAAGCCCATCATATCAATTTTCTCCAATTTTTGCAAGAAATTTTGATGAATATCACGATATTTAGAATGAATTTTCTCTTGCATTTTTTCAAAATTATTTTCTAAATAAGAAAATTTATGTAACATTCCCTCAAGAGTAAAATCTTCACCAGCAATCATAAATGATTCAATTTCCAGAATTTTTGCCAATGAAAAAGTTTTTGGCCCATATGGAATCATCATCACAGGAATATTATTTTGTGCTGCGAGAATCGTCGCATGAAGGCGCATAGAAATCATCACATCAATTTCTTGATATTTGTCAATAGTTTCATTCATCGACAAAGTAATACCATATTGTTCGCCAAAAATTTTCTTCACAAAATGTATATCATTATGGCTTTCCGATGGGAAAATCGAATGTGAAAGAAATACGATTTTTTTATTATTCTTCGACAAAACTTCGACAAAATTCGACAGAATTTCGACATGATATGGACTCAAAAATCCATCTCGCAATGAAATTCCCACCGTATGAATTTTTAATTTTTTAACCAGATTTTTTGGTGGCATCAAAAATACCGAATCATACAAAGTCGTTGATGCGATTCAAAATTTTTTCAGAATCTCAGCACTTCGAGTATCTCGCACCAAAATCAGATCATTTTTTTGGAAAATTTTTGCCAATTTTTTTTGATTTTCCTCCTTTTTTACTTCCAGAGAAATTCCCATAAAAATCACTTTTTTCCGAAAAAGTCGGAAAAAAAATAATCGTAACTTCCATTCGAAAAGGTTTTTTTGAAAGGAAATACCAGGTTCATTATCAAAAAAAATTCCGCCGCCGCCGATTACAATCAAGTCTGATTTCCAAATCGTCCAAATAGTTTGAAAAAAATATTTAAGATTTTGAAATGGGAATTTTTTGATATTATTCGGAAAAAAGCTTAAAAAATGATATTTTTCTTGATCGCCCAAAAAAGATTTTTCATCATACGTGGCAATCGTCATTTTCGCTTCAGGAAAGCGATTTTCAAGCCAATCAATTTCTGATGTCAAAATGAGTTCATCACCCAAGTTGTATGCACCAGAAAGCACCATGATGAAGATATTTTTTGTATTTTTCATACGCAAATTATACTGAAAAATCGGGACTTGCAAATTTTTTTCAAATCCTTTCCTATTTTTTACTTTTGTTTTGTATAATGTGTTTGCTTTATTTTTTGAAAAAAATTTTATGAAAAATACTTCTCTCCTCGCAATCTCGGGTCTCGTGCTTCTCGCGTCATGTGGAACAAATAATACCACTCAAACCCCTCAAACAGCCGGATTTGAATTTGACCCAAATAATAAAAATGTCATTATTCAGCCAACAAATTCTGGATCAACAACAGAATCGACTACTTCGATGTCAACAGACACAACAACTTCTGATGATGAAACACGTTCTATCAAATACGAAGCACCAAGCGGACCAGTATTTATGGATGTTTCTGCAAAAGTAGAAGATGGTGTAGTGAAATCTGCAAGCGTAAAAGCTGCCGAAAATACTGATCAAATGTCAGCAAATTTCATTGAAAACTTCTCAAAAGAAATTTCTACAAAAGTTATTGGACAGAAAATTTCTGACCTTCAAAATGTAGACGCGATTGGCGGAGCTTCTCTCACGACAAAAGCTTTTGTGAACTATGTTTCCACTCTCTAATATGCAAAAATTTGAGCATTTAAGTATCGGAACCAAACTTTTTTTACAAATCAATTCAAGCGATGATTTTTCAGAAAGATTTTCGGAAATTGTCGCTTTTCTTGATGCTTTTGATGATCAATATTCACGATTTAAAAAGGATAATTGGCTCTATCAACTCAATCAAAGGGGCGAAAATATTTTAGACGAGCATACGGAAAAAATGATTTTTTTCATGCAAAAAATCGCGCGCGAAACGGATGGATATTTTGATCCGACCATCGGAAAGCGTCTCACGGAGCTTGGCTACGGAAATTCTGATTTTTTCTTTTCGCCAGAAAAATTTATTCATCAGGATTTGGACAAAATTTTGACAATTTCGAAAAATATTGTTTCAATAAAAAAATGATTTGAATTAGAATTTGGTGGGCTTGGAAAATGATACTTGATTGATTGGATTTTTAATTTTTTACAAAAAAATTTGCCCGAAAATATTGATTTTCTCATTAATTTTGGTGGCGATATGGCGTGTCGTGGAATCTGGAAAATCGCATTAGAAAGCCCGTTTGTTGATGGTGAAGCTATTGGAATTTTGGAATTTTCGAATTCTTTTCTTGCATGTAGTGCCGGAAATAAGCGAAAATTTGGAAAATCTCATCACCTTATCAATCCACATTCTGGAGAATCAGCTCGAGAAATTTCGGCGGTTTTTCTAGAGACTTCATCTACTACAAAAAATGCTGGCATGCTCACTGACTCGCTCGCAACGGCTTTTTCTGTTATGTCATGGGATTTTGCTCTCAAAAAAATTAATAACTTTCCTGAAATTAGTGCGGTTTTGGTGAAAAATTCTGGTGAATTTTTTAGGATGCCCAATTCTCATATGCAACTTTTTTCATAAATTATGTTTTCAAAACTTGACAATTTTCTCTGGAAACACGAGAAAAAAATTAAAATTATCACTCTTCTTCTCGCGCTCGTGGCTGGATTTTTTGCAGTCAGTAGTTGGAAAAATTCTCTTATTGGAGCGTCGGTAGCACTCTATCTGCTCTATGCGATTCTATTTTTTCCGATTTTTTCGCGCGTTTTCGGAATGAAAATTTTTGGTACACTCCTCAAATTTCGTGAAGAGCTCGGGATTTTGATTGGGGTTTTATCGCTTGCACATCTCTATCAGATGCTTCCATATATCGAAATGTTTGCCAAAAGCAAGCCAATTCTCGTCATTTTTGGAATTCTACCGCAGATTATTATTCTCATCCTGACGCTGACTTCCAACGAATTTTCTCGAAAAAAACTCGGGAAAAATTGGAAAAAACTACATCGACTTGCCTATATTGTTCCGATTCTCATTATGATTCAGATCGGGCTTGCAAAAAATTGAGCGATTTTTCCGCTCGCCATTCTCAATATTTTATTCGTAATTGGGAAAATTCTCGAATTTTCTGGGAAAAAATTTTATAAAATTGAAATGAAAAATTTTCCAAAAGGACAAAAATTTATTTGTGTGCCGTGTGGTTTTATTTATGATTCAGCAATTGGCGACCCAGATGGTGGAATTGCGCCTGGAACCGAATTTTCTGATATTCCTGACGATTGGAGATGTCCCGAGTGTGGCGTTACCAAAGGGGATTTTGTGCCATATGAAGAATGACAGCAAAATGCTTGACATATTGTTAAAATTATTGATAAAAAATACCTTAATTCGACAACAATTGAGCTTACTATTGAAAAACCTGAAAATCTAACAGCCAAAAATGGTCAATTTGCAACATTTGAATATAACGATGAAAATGGTATTTTCCGCCGTCAATACTCGGTCGCAAAAAAAACTAAAAATTCTGCAACTTTTCTCATAAAAATCAAACCCAACGGCCGTGGTGGAAAAATTCTCACAGAAAAAAAATCGGGTGACGAAATGAATTTGATTGGATTTTTTGGAGATTTTATTTTGCAGGAAAATACAAATCCGAAAATTTTTATCGCGACTGGAACGGGATTGGCGCCGATTTTCAAAATGATGAACGCGATTCCGGATATTCCAAAAAAATTATATTTTTCCGTTTCGACCGAAGATGAAATTTTTTATCAAGATGAATTGGCAAAAATTCCAAATCTTGAAAATTTTTCATATGTTTCAGGCGAAAAAGTCGACGGATATCGCGAAGGACGCATGAAATTTGAAGATATCGAGGCACCAGCAAATGCAGAATTTTATTTGTGTGGAAATCCTCAAATGGTGGAAAATTTTGTGACAGAAATCAAAAATGCAGGATTTGAAAGTGTTTATTTTGAACAATTTTCGTAAAAAATTTGCTTTTTCTCAAAAATTCATATAATCAAACCAATGAGATCTGCCCGAATGGGCGGTTCTTTTTTTACAAATTTTCTAAAATTTTATGTTTGATTTGCAAAATATCCAATCAGCGATTGATATCATTTCCGCTGAGAAAAAAATTCCAAAAGAAAAACTCGTAGAAATCATTGAACACGCTATTAAAACCGCTTATAAGCGTGATTTTGCTTCCAAAGATGCCGATGTAAATGTACATCTTGATATGAATACTGGAAAACTCGAAATTTCTATTTTGAAAGAAGTTGTCGAGGAAGTGGAAGACGAAGATCTCGAAATTTCGTATGAAGAAATTGGTGGTGCGGATTCTGGTTATGAAATTGGTGATATGGTAGAACTTGATGTTTCTGACGATATCGAAAGTTTTGATGATTTTGGGCGCATCGCCGCACAAGCCGCCAAAAATGTAATCGTTCAGAAAATTGGCGAAACAGAAAAAGAAAAATTGTATCACCTTTTCAAAGACAAAGAAGATACCATCGTTGGAATGCGCGTTGAGTTGGTAGAAAAAAATCGCGTCATATTTGATTATAATGGAAATCAGGTTGTTCTCCCAAAAAGCGAACAAAATTCCAAAGATCGCTACACACCAGGTCAGCGTATGCAACTCTATGTTCGAAAAGTTGAAATCGATGAGACAACAGGGCCTCGTGTAGTACTTTCTCGAAAAGACAAAGAACTCGTAGTAAAACTTTTTGAAAATAATACTCCAGAACTTGAAGAGGGCGTAGTAGAAATTGTTTCAATTGCTCGTATGCCTGGCATCAAGACCAAAATTATTGTTGCGAGCGATGATACAGATATTGATCCAGCTGGCTGTCTCATCGGACCGAAAGGAATGCGCGTTCGCACGATTGTTGATGAGCTTTTTGGTGAAAAAATTGATATTCTCAATTATACAACCAACAAAGAAGAAATGGTTCGTCGTGCGCTTGTACCTGGTGTTGTCGAAAAAATTGAAATCAATGATGAAAATAATATTATCACAGCAACGGTTCGCGACAGTGAAAAAGCCAAAGTTCTTGGTCGCGGTGGAACAAATATTAATATCGCAGGTGAGCTTCTCGGTTATCGAATCAATCTCGTGACAATCGAAGACGAAAATTCTCCAACAGAAAATGAAACAAAACCTACTGAATAATTTTTCGATTCCCTTCGGGGAATTTTTTATTTGCAAGTTTCTTTTTTTCTGCTAAAATATTTTTATGCAAAAAATTATCAAAGTCTGTACTGGAAAACGATGTTCAGAAAAATTTTCATGATATATTATCAAGCGCCTGGAAGCCGACAAAAAATTTTATCATTACGATGAAAATATTAAAATTGAGCCAAGTGCCTGTATGGGTCGCTGCGAAAATTGACCAAATGTGAATTTTGATGACGAGGTCATTGGCCAACAAAATCCTATAAAATCTTCAGAAATTCTTCGTAAAAAAATTGAAGAATGGAAAAAATCTAATTAATTTTTATGCCAAAAGTTTGATACATCGCCATTCTCGGGCGACCAAATTCGGGAAAATCAACATTTATCAACACACTCATTGGAGAAAAAGTTTCAGCAATTTCACCGCGCCCACAGACGACGCAACGCTCAGTGACAGCAATTTATACCAATTCTAAAAAGGAAGTGCAGATGATTTTTCTGGATACCCCAGGGATTCATGAAGTTGAAAAAAATTCCCTCAAAACTTCGCCAAATATCAATGAACGTATCAATGCAGAAGCCTTTATTTCCCTTCGTGAAGCTGATGTTATTCTGCGGCTCATTGATCCAACGCGCCCCCAAGGCATTGAAGATGAACGAATTGATACCGTTTTATCGTTTATTAATAAACCGATTATTCGTGTGGAAACGAAGCAAGATCTCGCCAAATCTTATCCTGGAAAAAATATCGATTTCAAGATCAATTCTACAACACAAGAAAATTTTGAGCCGTTGCTTGAAAAAATTGAAGAATTTTTGCCAGAAGGGCCGTATTTGTATGACGAAGATTATTATACTGATCAACCCGTAGATTTTCGTGTTTCAGAAATTATTCGTGAGCAGCTTTTTGCTGAACTTGGAGAGGAAATTCCGTACGCGTCGTATGTCGAAATCGCCAATGTCGACAATGGCAATATATTGTCGATTCAAGCATATATTCATACAGAAACGGAATCTCAAAAGAAAATTTTGATTGGAAAAAATGGTTCCAAAATCCAAGAAATTGGTACAAAATCGCGCCTCATTTTGGAAGGAATTTTTGGAAAAAAAGTATTTCTCGGATTGCGTGTCAAAGTTGACAAAAACTGGCGAAAAAATCAAAAAACCCTCGAAAAATTATTTCCAAAACGCTAATATGGTTGATTATAATCCTTTTGCAAAAACCTTTGCGCAAAGCCGAAAAAATCTCAAATGGCCAGAACTCGACGCAATTCTTGAGGATATTGAGAGAAATAATTTTCAAACAATCCTCGATATTGGATGTGGAAGTTGACGATTTGTCGAAAATTATTTGGCGAAGTTTGGCGAAATTCCAAAAAAATATATTGGAGTTGATGCATCAGAAAACCTTTTATTAGAAGCAAGAACTTCATTCCCTAATACACAATTTATTATTTCGACAATGCAAGATTATTTGGCGAAGTTTGGCGAAGAAAGTGTCTATATAAATATCGAAGAAAAATATAAGGCTATTATTTTTTTAGCATCATTTCATCATTTAGAAAATGAAACTGAACGAATACGCGTACTTAAAAATGCAGGAAAAATACTTGCGTCAAATGGGAAAATTTACCTGACTAATTGGAATCTCTTATGACAAGAAAAATATCAAAAAAATCATATTGGTAATAATGATTTTCAGATTAAAATTTGAGAATTTATTCGATATTATCATTGATTTTCGCTCAAAGAGATAGAAAATATCGCTGAAAAATCTTGACTTTCCATTGAAAAAAATATACTCTTTGAAGGCGGGAGAAATATCTTTACAATCCTCTGTCATGAAATAAAATAAAAAATCCTAAACAGGATTTTTTTTGAGTTCATCACGGATTTCTTGTAAAGTTTTTTGCATTTGTTCAAAATTATTTTTATAATTGGTGCTTTCCGTATATTTTTGAATTTCTGACTGCGCCTGATGAATATATGGTTCCAATTTTTCGCCAATGAGCGGAAGTGAAATAACCTTCGACAAAAGCCATCCAATCAACGCAATAACGACAGCCGCCCCAATAAGTGCCCCAATACCACGTATCATTCCAGCAACAAAATTCATCCAAAAAATTCTCCATGGAGACTGAATTAACTCAAGAAATTCATCCAATCCCATACTTTCCGTAATCGCCAAAAAATTTTTATATTGTTGCTTTTCAGATTCAGAAAGATTTGAATCGTTTTCAATCATCATCATCGACCGTTTCATCCGCTCATATTTTTTGGAATGAATATTTTTTTTTCGCTTCAAAATCATAGAAAAAATTAAAATTTCGCTTATTGTACAAAAAAATTAAAAACTTGCAATAATTTTGCAAAAAATATTTTTTTGATTACAATATTTTCGCGTCTCCGTAGTTAAGTGGAATAATAAGGCACTCCTAAGGCTTAGTCACAAGTTCGATCCTTGTCGGAGACACCAGGAATTCTTTCGAGAATTTTTTTATTTGACAAATAAAAAAATTATTGTAAAATATATTATATAATTTTTATATTATGAAAATAACAACTGGAATTCAAAATACTATTCGCGCGGGTGTCACTGGCGTAAAAAAAGTAAAATCTGTATTTTCAACGAAAACAAGTTTCATGATTGCTGGTCTTGTGGCTGGAATTATTGGGTCACAAACATATCAAGATTATACGACTCATGCTAACGAGATACTTGTAAATCAAGCATATGCTCAATTACTTAAGAAAAGAGAGGGGGCGCGTATGAATGTTGAGAATATAGAAGGAAAGCAGATGATTAGTGTTCTTGTAGCGCCAAGAAGCAATATCAAACAAACTGAAGTCGTTTTTATTCCACTAAAGTCAGTGAATAGCTATTTGGAACCAGACTCAGCAGAGGAAAATTCTCACCAATATGTACATAATGGTGCAAAATGGGATTTACGGACTGTTACATTTGCTACATATACAGAACATTCAAAAAAAGAAGGTTATAATAATGACATTATTTTTCAGCGTAACCGTCTTGATTTATTAGAAGATGCTGATGATTATAAGAGTCTTCCAATTAAGAATTCTGAAGATTCTACAGAAAATAGCAATAAAGAATATACTATTTTAGCAACATATAATCCTTATGAATGAGAGGTTAAGAATCAATATCGTTTCTTTAATCCCGTAGTGCACAGTAAAATTAACGATATTTACGAAGAAAGTACAACAAGAATTAGAGAAAAAGTTGATGAAATCAAACAATAAAAACTCGAAATGGAGTTTTTATTGTTCAAGAAAATGTTTCATATCAGGCCAATATGGTGCGGTGATAGAAAATTTTTTTTTCGTTCCTGGGTGAATAAAAGTGAGTGAATATGCGTGCAATAATTGCCGAGAAATATGATTATTTCTACTTTGATAACTGTTCATTTTTTTATCTCAATAGGCCTTGTCTCACAAAATCGGACAATTATAGTATGATAAATGTACACGAATCTGATGGGTTCGCCCTGTTTCAATACGACATTCAAGAAGTGAAAAAAATCATTCTGGACGAGAAATTTCTCGAAGTGTTGAATAATGTGTCACGGCTCTTTGTCATTCGCCTGAAACAATCACTTTTGCTTCATCACGAGCAGATTCTTTGCGTAATAATTTTTTATCAATTGTTCCGCGTGGTTTTCACATTTTCCCCACCACAATCGCATGATATATTTTTTCTATTGAATGATTTTGAAGCTGTGCGAGAAGATTTTCAAGTATATTTTTTTTCAAAGCAATCAGCACACAACCACTCGTATCACGATCAATTCGATGAACCAATGAAGGTTTAAAGGTGAGAGAATTATATTTTTTCCCGAGAAAATCATGCACTAATTCAATGAGTGAAATTTCAGTACTTTTATGATCTGATGGATGAACATTGAGACCAGCTGGCTTATTGACAATCATTAAATCATCATCTTGATATAGAATCTCAAGACGGGGTTTTGTGATATTTTTTTTTGGAAGTTCCAAAATTTTTTGAAATTTTTCAAGTTCTTCATCATTCAAAAAAATGAGAATTTCGTCATTTTCAGCTAAACGATATGTTTGTTCTTTTTTCTTGTCATTGACCTTTATTTTACCCGTACGAAGCATTTTATAAATCGCACCAAGAGGAGCATTTGGTAAAAATTTTTTAAGAAATTTATCAAGGCGCTGATCCGCATCAGAATGATTTTGAATAATAATTTTTTGCATGTGCGGATTATACTATTGAAGAACAGCAAAGTCAAGAGCAGTATTCGTCGTAATTTGTGGAATCAAAATTCGGCGAGTACGAGTATAACCATTAACACGACCAGAAGCATCAATAACCATATATTGATTCGGAATATCTGCCGATGCTCCAAAGGAAATTTTATATTCCAAAAAGGGCAATTCTCCGCGAGAAGTTTTGAGCGGACGTAACATGGAAAGCTTAAAAGTACACTTATAATCATGACAATCAAACCCAAGTGTATTATTATAAAAATTTCCAAATTGAGAATTTTGCAAAATAGAATTATTATAAAAATATCCATTTTTTGCATCAATTTTTCGGTTTCATCCAACATCGATTCCTGTAAAAAGTCCATCGGATGAACTTCCTGACGCATACAAAATTTTTTCTGAATTTCCTATCGTCCACAACAATAATCCGGTAGAAGTCGCACTTTCCTCAGTAGAATGCTTTGTAGTTGACTCATTTCCAATTTTTGGAATTTTAAATTCGAAATCAGTACTCGACCAATTCAATCCATCAGGAACAACGATTTGAAGAGGTTGACTCACTGAAATAATATTATAATCCTTATTGAACGGACTGTTTCCATATCATTTTTTTGGAATTGTATTAGAAGTTGTAAAAATATCAAGTGAAGCCCCAGAGTAGCTACTTTCTGTTCATTCGTGAATTTCTTGAATCGTCCAAGGTTCGCGTTTTAGTTCCGTCGTATTATTAAGAGCACGCTCGGCCGTTCCAACTGCCAAATAATGAGCCTGCGTAGATTGTTCAATAGATTTTACGCCAGTTCCGACACGCAAAACTTTTTCAAGAAATCCAATCACAATAATAGAAACCAAAACTGTCACCACCAAACCAATAAGCAGCGCACTTCCTTTTGGTGAATGTTGCAAAAATTTTTTCATATTAAATATTTGGTTTAGAAGTAATCACTTTTTCTTCAAAATATGATGCCAAAATTTCAATTCCTACATGCTCACCACCAGCAAAGAATAATCCTGTTCCGACCGAAGCATTAAGCAAAATATATTTTTCTTGTTCGGTGAGTTTAAAAATTCATTGTAAGACATCAATCGAGGCGGGTGATTGTTTGAGGAGAAGTTGAATAGAAGAATTGGTTACAATTGCTTTTCCATAAGATGATCCCATAAAGTCTTCTACATCCTGAGTAATCGTCGTCACGCCAAGTCCATATTTTCGGGCGCGCTTTACGAGTCCAAACAAAAATTTTGCAGAATCTTCATATTGCATAATATTCCATGCTTCATCCACGACAAGAAATCGTTTTTTTTTCTGATGATCGAGCCACATTCCATACATAATTAAGTAAAATATACATCGCAATCGGACGCAAAATATCATCCAAATCTCGTACAGAAAAGACAACGAGACCTTCTTTGAGATTTACATTGGTTGGCTGGGAAAATACTCCAGAAAATACACCAAAAACATATTTTTCGAGACGATTTACGAGCCCAGAAGCCCCATCCATTGTTTCCAATACAGAATATAAATCCTTCATAAGCGGGATTTCTTTTCCATCAACAGAATCATCTTCCATTGTAATTCCCTTCAAAGAATATGTTGTAATAAGTGCTTTTTCAAGAATTGCTTCTTCTGTTGGAGAAATCTGCCCAAGCATCAAGCGAAGCAATCAAATCATATTTACAATAGCGCCTCGAAGCAAATCACCTGGGCGTACTTCCGCATCTTTAAGGCCTCGTGGCAAATCAAATGGATTAATTTTTTCGTGAGAATTAAGTGAAATATTAAGATATGTTCCACCGACCGTCTCTATAAGACTTCTATATTCATTTTCTGGATCCAAAACAATTACATCCGTTCCCATCATTAAGGAACGCAAAATTTCCAATTTCACGGCAAATGATTTACCACCACCAGATTTCGCAAATACACACATATTTGCATTTTCCGAACGGAATCGATCAAAAATAATCAACGATTTATTGTGTGTATTAATTCCATAAAAAATGCCATCATCCTGTGAAAGAGAATTTGATGAAAATGGAAATGTTGTCGAAAGTCCTTTGGTTGAAATATTTCGATAGACATTCACTTCATCTTTTCCAAATGGACCAGTCGCGATAAATCCCTGTTCTGCGCGTAAAAATGCTTGTTTAGTCAGAATATTTCGTCCAGAAAGCATCATGTCAAGCTTATTTTGAAGTTTTTTCATTTCGTCCTCATTTTCCGCATATGTCGTGATATAGAGCGATAAATGAAAATATTTTTCCTGACCACGGGTGAGAGATTGTTGTAATTCTTCAACATCCTGCATCTGAGCCTCGAGTCGAGGGTCAGTAATAAGTCCCTTTTCACGATTAATAAGAGCTTGTGAGCGAAGTTGTGTCAGACGAGTTCGAAGAAATTTCATCACTCGAGCCGAATCTACTGGATAGACAAACATCGACACATCAAATTTTACATCCCAGTTAATAAGCGGAGAAAGCCAATTCCCTTCAAGAACATCAGGATACGCATATGTAAAAATAGTACGTACGATTGTATCACCAATTTGTAATTTTTGCGAGTCAATTTTGATCATTGATGGGGAAATATGATCTTTAATAAATGAAAAAGAATCTCGCCAAATTTTTTCTGTTTCACGAAGTTCTTGAGCTTCTTGTTTAGTGAGTTTTTTATTTTCATCAATAGTTTCACCAATACTTGATGTTTGATTCGACATATTTTTTTCTATCGAAATATTTGGCGAAATATCTGTCGAAGTTGTGTCGATATCTGTCGAAGAAACTTTAAAATTCTCTTTTTTAAGAGAAATATTTATTGACAATCATTCGACATCGCCAGTATAATTTTTGGCGATCAATTCTTGGATAGTCGGAACAGATGATGTGTTTTGTGTAGTATCTGACATAAGAAAAATTTATTTTTTAGTATTTCCCCAATTCCACTCTGTGATACTAGAAGAATCTATTTTTTGAGAAATATTTGTTTGAATAATTGCTTCACTGGAATCTCATGAAAATCCAACAACAGCGAGCGTAATATCATCATACTGAACATGATTATACCCCATAAATGCTGATAAATCGATGGTAAGTTGACGAAAAACGGTTTCTGGATTTGGCGAAGCCAGTTTCATGACAGATTCTGTGATTCGATCAACACCGAAAAGCATACCATTTTGCTCGCTACGATAGCGTGCTTCCGTAATTCCGTCAGTATAGAGAATAATCAAATCTCCGCGTTCAAAGGCAATTTGTCGTTCCTTGAGAGAACGAGAAATATTTTTCATCATTCCAATGGCAAGACCCCCAGTTTTTATTTTGTAAACTTTTTTTTCTTTCGCTTTGTAAATCAAGATAAATTCGTGGCCGGCGCCAGTATAATACATTTTTTGATTTTTACTATCCCAGCGCAGCATCACAGCCGTCATCATCATATTCTGTTTGATTCGAGGCTTCAAAATAGAATTGGTTGCTGCGAGAATTTCGGCACCACTTATAAATTTGGTAGAAAATGCTGAAACGAGCGCGTTGACCATCATCATGACAAATCCTGATGCTACACCATGCCCGGTTACATCACCTACATAGAGATAAAAATTTCCATCTTGCCCCTCGATCACATCCAAGCTATCACCACCAACTTCTGATGCTGAACAAATCCCTACCGCCAAATTCAATCCTGGAATAGCATCTTCATCCTGTGAGAGGGTCTGTTTTTGAATTTCTGATGCGATTTCTACCTCTGAACGCAATTTTCGACCATCACGCAATTCACTTTTAAATACTTTCAAAATTTGCAAAGATTTTTTAAAAAAGGTAATCACATCATTCATTCCTTTTGACCAAGAATTTGGTTCCAAATTTGGTTCAGAGTCAATTTCTGTATAAAATCTCGCAATTCCCTGTTTGAGATTTTCAATTGGTACAATGTATGAACGATAAACGATATAATACAAAATCGGAATTTGCAAACAAACTACCATGACATACCAAGAAATTTGCGGTGCAATATATTCAGAAAATGGCGCAACATCAAAGACTCATAGAAGAATACATCCGTCTACAAGTGTTAATAAAATTACCAAAAATGAAAGAATTCTATGAAACATAATATTTTTTTATTCGCGAATAATTCCCATTCGAGCTTCAAGCTCCATATCAACATATTCCTTTTTGCGGCCATATGTTTTACGAGAATATTCTTTAATAATTTTTGAAACTTCTTCGTTTTTATACGTATTATCCCAAATGGTTTTCATATCAAATGGGCGAGTTGTTGCATTATCGATATTGAGTTTTACATAGGTTGTAAAATTCGCAATTCCAATAATATCCTGCTGTGAGAGAAGTGGCGCATATTCTTTTTCCAAATATTCCGCATCTTCCGCACCCACCTTGAACGACATAATTGTTCCAGCATTACCAAATACCGCGTCTTTAATTGAAGGTTTCCCTCCTTTTCCTTGTTTGTCGCCAGAGCCACCAATCTGAGCAATAAACTGATGCGCCATAATCAATGCCAAGCGATATTTTCGTGCTTCTGAAAGGATTTCACCGAAAGTATCAGTCGCAAAATTCTGGAACTCATCCACATACAAGAAGAAATTTTTTCGCTGATCTTCCGGCATATCAGCACGACTCATCGCCGCCATATTAATTTTGGAAACCATAATCAAACCGAGCAATTGAGCATTAAGGTCACCAATTTTACCCTTTGAAAGGTTCACCATCAATACTTTTTGATTATCCATCACTTCACGAAGATTGAAGGCAGATTTTGTCTGACCGATAATATTTCGCATCGTCGTATTCGTGATAAATGGACCAAATTTTGCCGAGAAAAATGGAATCATTTCCTGTTTTTCACGATCACCCGTCTGAGCATATTCATGATCCCAGAAAGATTTTACCATTACATTTTTAATTTTTGAAGTTTTGTATTTCATAAACGCCTCATCCGTGAAAAGTCGTGGCACATCGATGAGCGTTCCGCCCTCTTCTTCATCATCCATCAGTGTCAAACAACCATTTCGGAAATAATGCTGAATTCGCGGCCCAAAAATTTCATCACCATACATTTTGATAAAAATCGAAGTCGCATCAAGTGCAGCGCGATCTTTTTCTATGGCACGCAAATTCGGATCCGTCGCGATAATATCAAGCATATTCACACCCATTGGTCGTTCAAAATCTGCCGGATCAAAAATAATCATATCACGAGCGCGTTCGTGCGGCGTAAACGAAACAATATCTTCAACGAGATCGCCATGTGGATCAATCACACAAAGTCCATCACCATTCCAAAGATCCTGGCGAGCCAAATAGCCAATAAATACCGATTTACCACCACCCGATTTACCAATAATATAATGATGTCGGCCACGATCTTTTGTCGCAAAATAAATTGGAGTTTTTTTGTTTCGATATTCATTCCATCCCATCAAAATTCCATCTTTGTAGAGTGGGAACCCAGCCAAATGACGATGAGAAACAATCTTTTCTGGGATTTTTCCAGGATCTACTGGAGCACCAATATTTGGCCCTTCACGATTCACTGGAACAATCGTTCCATCCAACAATAACAAATTTTTCTGCGGATCGCGCAATAAATTTTTATTTTTATCAACCTGCAATTTTGAGCCATCTTTGGTGATAATATTCCCTTTTTCATCGCGTTTATAATCCTGCAACATCATCGGTTCCTTCGGAAATTTGAGATTCGATGGTGGCGGAAGCATCTTGTAATCCAACCACGCAATAATTGGCGATTTGTTATATTTAATATCAGGAAAATGATACATTGTCGCGAGCTCATCAGTCGAGAATCGCGAAATATCTTGCCCAATTCCAATAAGGCGAAATTGATACGCAAAATATCGAATCGGCGTAAAAATAAACCGAAATACATCTTCCATCATCTGCGGATTATCAAGCTGATTGTTATATTCATCAGTAAAAACTGAATTGGCCGCTACAAGTGAATGCAGTCCTTCGTGCGCAGAAGCACGAGTATCTGATGAAACCAAAATACGAATCGATGTTTCAAAACCAGGTTGTCCAGCAGATTCACCTACCATTTTCTGAGCTTCAGTTTCTGCCTGATTAAAAATCTTATACGCATCACCCCCAGATGCACCTGGATGTGTTTTCCCGCCATCCAGGCTCGCAGATTCATTTTTTACAAAACGATACACGAACCAAGCAAATGGTGCAAGTAATTTTTTAAAAAATCCACCAAATACTCCAAATTTGAGACCTTTTCGATATTCCCCTTTGGCAACAAGTCGCGCAGCCTCTTTGGCTCGGCGATTCCAGCTCGCTCCAAGCGGTTTGATTACCCACTGAATGGTCGCAACATCCGTTTTTTTGAGTGAACCGAAGTTATTCGTATAACTCGAAAGTGGGTCATCTTCAAAATATTTGTAGGTCTTGATAGGAAATACATCATCAGTTTGTTTTCCGATAGACGCAGCTTCAAGCACATATCCTTTTGGCTTGAGTGTTGGGAGCTCCGTTTTGTCGAGAATTTTAATTTCCGCATCAGGATAGTTGGAAGTAATCTGCTGACGAATAAGTGTCATATGCTCACGATACGCCACGACATAAAAATATACTTGACCATGATCGTACATCATTTCAAGTGAAACTTTGGCATGATCGAAAATAAAATTCTTAATTGTATTCATCGCTGAAATCTGCCCAATCATATGAACAGATTTATAAAAAAGCGTCATGATACCGATTTTTTCCTTAAAATCTTTTTTTGTATCCTGTTCTTTATCAAGTTTAGAATCGGCTCTTGGAAGAGTCACGCGCATATATACAAGATTATTGGCGCGTATTACTTCGTAAGTCAGACGAACGATTTTGAGAGTAATATACACAAAAACTACGAAGAG
Source organism: Candidatus Gracilibacteria bacterium GN02-873 (assembly GCA_003260345.1). Classification (GTDB taxonomy): domain Bacteria; phylum Patescibacteriota; class Gracilibacteria; order BD1-5; family UBA2023; genus GN02-873. Next base: position 80,228 of record MORC01000002.1, read on the forward strand.
AATAACTCCCCACAAAAATCCAAAAACCTGACTGAAAAAACCTCAAATACCGCCAGAGCTCGTGGCAACTTGAGCAGTTTTTTGATCCGCAAGAGTCGTTGGAGCCGTCTGAATTGCGTATGACACCGTCGTAAAAAATGTATAAAAAATAATTCCGAGAATGATTCTAAAAATTTGACGCATAAATAGTTTTTTATCCGTTGCATCATATCAGATTTTCTCCCTCAAAACAAATATTCGCTGATATTTTCGCTTTACATTTTTTGAGAAATATTTGTAATAGATTTTTGCAAATTTGACACACTTCAAGTTTTTGATACAATGAAAAAAATATGAAAAAATTATCTTCTGTTTCCATCTGTGGGCTTGATTGATACGAAATCAGCGTCGAAGTTGATGTCACAAAAGGAATGTGACAATTTACGATTGTTGGACTGGGTGATACAGCTATTCAAGAATCTCGAGAACGAGTGCGTTCTGCTATCAAAAATTCTGGTTTCAAATTTCCTTCTGGCGCGCGTATCACCGTGAATCTTGCACCCGCAGATATTCGAAAAAAATGACCACTCTATGATCTTCCAATTGCACTCGGTATTCTTGGAAAAGAATATAATTTTATTGACGAAGTTGTCGATAATGCACTTTTTATTGGCGAACTAGCACTTGATGGCTCGATTCGTGGAGTAAATGGAGTTTTACCTGCAACCATTTTTGCACAAAAACATAAGAAAAAATATATTTTTCTCCCATTTGATAATGCCAAAGAGGCAGCAATTATTCCTTGAATTGAAATTATTGGTGTCAAAAATCTTGTCGAAGTTGTCGATTTTTTGACTGGTCGCAAAGAAATGAGTGATAAAAAGGAAATTATTTCCACATCACATATTTCAGAAAAAAATTATATTGATTTTTCAACGATTTTTGGACAAGAGCACGCAAAACGAGCTATGATTGTTGCGGCGGCAGGTGGACATAATATTATGCTTCAAGGACCACCTGGAAGCGGAAAAACTATGCTTGCAAAAGCAATGGCAGGAATTCTTCCAAACCTTGAACTAGAAGAAAAAATTGAAATTTCTCAGATTTATTCAGTTGCTGGAATGTTATCAAAAGAGGAACCAATTATTCATGAGCGTCCATTTCGAAGTATTCACCATACAGCAAGTGAAGCATCAATTATTGGTGGTGGACGGGAATCTAGGCCATGAGAAATTTCTCTCGCACACAAGGGAATTTTGTTTCTGGATGAATTTTTAGAATTTCCCAAAAATCTGATTGAAACATTGCGGCAACCACTTGAAGATGGATATATTACGATTAATCGTGTTCATCAAAGTGCTACATATCCAGCTCGTTTTTCGCTTGTTGGAGCTCTAAATCCTTGTCCATGTGGTTTTTTATGAGACAAAGAAAAAACCTGTATTTGTAGTCAACATACGATTGAACGATATCGAGCGAAACTTTCTGGGCCTATTATGGATCGTATTGATATGTTTGTAAATGTTCCAAGGATCAGTATTAGTGAATTGAAAAACTCTCAATCTCGAAAATGAAAAACCAGCCAAGAAATTCGAGAAATAATCACAAAGGCTAAAAATTTACAGAAAAAACGTTTTGCAGGAACAAAATTTTTCTCAAATGCTGATATGGATAATACAGCCATTGATACGATTGCTAATATTAGTGAAGAAGCTCGACATATCGCCATAACTTCGACAGAAAAATTACAATTATCGACACGTGTCTACTATAGAATTTTACGATTATCAAGAACAATAGCTGATATTGATTGATCGACAAATGTCGAAGTTCGACACATACTCGAAGCGCTTTCTTATCGATGAAATAATTAGTATGCAACATAATATTCTTTATATCAACCCTTTATGAGAAAATATTATTTTTTTATCCAAAATAAATAATATTTTTGAATCTCAAAATCTTACAATTCCATTCTTGGAATTTGCAGAAAATTTTCCAAAGATATTGTCGAAGTTTGTCGAAGAAAAAAATATTAGAGAAATTTGGGTTATTAATGGTCCAGGAACTTTTACAAAAATGCGTGTTATTATTTTGACTATCAATACGATCAAAATCAGCTTTCCTGAAATTATTGTCAAATCAGTACACTTTTTTGATTTTTTCAAAGATCTTCCAGAAAAGCCGCTGATTGAAATAAATGCAAAAGAATTTTTGACGAATGATGATCAGAATGGCGAAATATTTTATGATAAAAATTCCCTTCCTGATAGTGATTATATTGGATATTCGACAACAGAACTTCGCCAAACTTCGACATTTAAAAATTTTGTCGATCAATGGAATGAAATTGAAAAAATTTTTAAATCAAAAAAATCTGAAAATTTTCTCACACCAATTTATATCAAACCACCTCATATTACTCATGCTAAAAAATAACCCCTCACTTTCTCTCAATGAATGAGAAAAAAACATTATCACTCTCAAAAGACACTGGATTACTTTTGTCTTTTTAGGTTTGTATTTTATTGGTTTTTTGATTTTGTCAGGAATTTTTCTCATATTTTCAAAATTCTGAATTTCTCTTGTGGGTGAAAAAATTTTTTGGTGATTTTTTAGTATTTTTTGTCTGATTTTTATTTCCGTTCTCATGATGATGTGAATAAATTCAGAGCTTGATTTTCTGATTTTAACGGACAACCGCGTAATTTATATCGAGCAAACAACATTTTTATCACGAAAAATCATCGAATTTCCACTCTCATCAATTCAGGAAATTCGTTCAAAAGTTTCTGGAATTTTGCCAACTATTTTTCAATATGGCGAAGTCAGTATTGCGACAGCAAATAGTCAAGAAATAATGAAGCTTCCATATATCTGAAATCCTGGTGAAAAAATTCGAGAAATCAATAATTTTCTAACAAACCTTCAAAAAAATTAAAAAACATTTGTACTTTTTACTCTTTTTCATATAATGAGACTAATTCTCATTATTGGAGAAGAATTTTTATTTTTCTACTATGTACGATCTTATTATTATCGGTGCTGGATCAGCCGGGCTTCCAGCTGGAATGTATGCAAGCCGATATAAACTTAAAAATATTATTATTGGCGAAATGCCAGGTGGAGCGCTTTCAACTTCTCATTGTGTTGAAAATTTTCCAGGAGTATTATCTGCGCCAGGTGCAGAAATTATGGATAATTTTAAAAAACATGCTGAAAATGCGGGTTCAGAAATTCTCCAAGACCGTGTCGAAGTTGTGTCGAAGATTGGCGAAAATCATTTTTCTGTATCGACAATGGGTGGAAAGAATTTTGACGCAAAACGTATATTGTTAGCAACAGGGAATACATATAAAATGCTTGGAATTCCTGGGGAAAAAGAATTTTATGGACAAGGCGTTTCATACTGTGCGACTTGTGATGGTAATTTTTATAAAAATCTTACTGTTGGTGTAGTTGGTGCCGGAAATACGGCTATCACAGAAGCTTTATATCTTGCAGAAATCGCGAAAGAAGTTCATATTTTTGTTCGTGGTAATGTGATTCGTGCGGAAAATATTTGGACTGAAAAAGCTAACAACACATCAAACATTATCTTCCACATGAATACACAAGTTACTGAAGTACAAGGAAATATAATGGGTGTTACAGGAGTGATTCTTAATACAGGAGAAAATCTAACACTTGATGGATTGTTTGTCGCCATTGGATCGACACCAATTACACATATTGTCGACAATCTTTCGCCACAAAAAGACGGAGAGTGATGCCTTGTTGTTGATCAACGTCAAGAAACCACTATTCCTGGGCTTTATGCAGCTGGTGATGTAACAACAAATTCTAATAAATTTCGACAAACTATTATGTCAGCTGCGGAGGGTTGTCTCGCTGCCAATAGTATTCATGAAGACATTTTGAAAATTACTCAATAAAAAAACTTCATTACGAAGTTTTTTTATTTTTTTGTGCTAAATATTTTTTAAGAGCCTTTGCTGTATAACTTTCTTCGACAGAAAGAATTTTTTCTTTAGGGCCAGCAAATACAAGATTTCCACCAGCATCGCCGCCATTTGGGCCAATATCGACAATTGCGTCAGCATTGGCAATAATATCAAGATTATGTTCAATAACGATTACACTATTTCATTTTTCTACAAGAGCATCGAGAATATCAAGCAATTTCTGTACATCAGCAAAATGTAATCCCGTAGTCGGCTCATCAAGAATATACAATGTTTGACCTGTTGATCGCTTTGAAAGATCATAAGCAAGCTTGATGCGCTGTGACTCACCACCAGAAAGTGTTGGCGCTGACTGACCAAGAGTAATATATCCAAGCCCCACATCAATCAATACATCTAGAACGCGTTTTATTCGAGGAAACGCAACAAAAAATTCTGATGCCTCCTCGATGGTCATATTAAGTACTTCAGCAATATTTTTTCCTTTAAACTGAATGCTTAAAACATCATCATTATAACGGGTTCCTTTACAAGCTTCACATTCAACATAAACATCTGGTAAAAAATGCATTTCAATTTTTTTTGTACCATTTCACTCACACACCTCACAACGCCCTCATTTTGTATTAAATGAAAATTTTCATACATTAAAACCTCGAACCTTGGCGTCATTGGAAGCAGCAAAAACCTCACGAATATAAGTAAAAACTCCAGTATAGGTCGCTACATTTGAATGTGGGGTTCGACCAATTGGTGATTGATCAATAATAATAGTCTTATTGATATATTCAAATCCTTCTATTTTCTCATGTTTTCCAACAGGAAGAGATGATTTATTAAAATAATTGAGAAGTGCATTCGAAAGAATATCCATCACCAATGAAGATTTTCCAGATCATGAAACCCCCGTTACCACAGTCATACATTCAAGAGGGAAACGCACATTAATATTTTTAAGATTATTTTCTTGTGCTCCATAAATCGACAGAAATTTTTTTGTCGATATTTTTTTAGGATTTTGGCGAACAAGCTCTTTTTTTCCTGATAAATAAAGGGAAGTTTCTGTCGAAGAATTTTTTATTAATTCTGGATACGTTCCACTAAAAATTACTGAACCTCCATGTACTCATGCGCCCGGCCCAATATCAACAATATAATCACTTTCTCGCATAATATCTTCATCATGCTCAACAACAATAACAGTATTTCAAAGAGTGGCCAGTTTTTTCAGATTTTTAATCAGCATGTCATTATCTCGCGGATGAAGACCAATAGAAGGTTCATCAAGTACATAAATAATACCTTCTAATTGGGTCCCAATCTGCGTAGCAAGACGAATTCTCTGTGATTCACCACCAGAAAGCGTATGAGCCCGACGAGCAAGTGTTACATACCCAAGGCCAACTCCTTGCAAAAAATGTAATCGATCAATAATATTTTTCAAAACACCTTCGGAAATAATTTTTTCTTCTTGAGAAAATTCTAGTTTTTCAAAAAAATCTAGCGTTTGCTCGACAGACATCGACGCAAGTTCGCCAATATTTTTTCCTCCAATTTTTACCATTAAAAAAGGCTTTTTGAGACGATATCATTGACAAGTTCGACACTCTTTTTCTGTGGCGAACTTCAAAATATTTCGCATGTGCGATTGAGTTTTATTTTCCGAATCAGCATAATGTCGCTCTAATTTTGGAATTACACCCTCATATCGACACATATAGACATTTCATTTTTTATAAAATTCTGAGTTGGAATCAAAAATAATAGAAAATTTTTCATCAACGCCATACAAAATAATTTCGCGTTGTTTTTCAGTTAATTTTCCATATGGTTTATTCATTGGAACTTTATATTTTTCACATACAGCACGCAAAATGGAGAGATAATATTTAGAATTTTCCCATGGCAAAATAGCACCTTCTTCAAGTGTAAGATCAAAATTCATAATATCTTTTTCCTCAAAAGTAGTACGAAATCCAAGTCCCCCACAATCATCACACGCACCAAAATGTGAATTAAAAGAAAAATTGGAAAGTGAAAATTTTGGGCTTATATATCAGCATTGTGGACAAAAATTTCCAAGTGAATATTTTTTGAATGTATCATCTGATGGATAAAATATTTCAATAATACCGCTACTTTTTTCAGATGTAAGCAAAAGTGAATCTCGCAAACGAGAAAAAAATGTTTCATCACTATTTTTCACAATAAGACGATCGACAATAATCGACACATCTTCGACGGAAATATTTTTTTCTTCGACAGTATCAGCGACAGAAAAAACCTCATTTCCTTTTATATATCGGACAAATCACTTATCTGAAACAATTTGAGAAATTTCTTTCATCGACATTTCTTCGACATCATTTTTAATTGTCGACAATGGAAACATTATAAAAATTTTCGTTCATTCATCATTTTTTTTAATGTCTTCAACAATATTTTGAATAGTATCTTTTTCGAGAGATTGTTCTGGATGATTTGGACAATATGGAATCCCAATATTTGCATACAGAAGCCTATAAAAATCATAAATCTCTGTGATCGTTCCGACAGTAGAGCGAGGATTATTGCTAACAGTTTTTTGATTGATAGCGATGGTTGGTGAAAGTCCTCGAATTTCACGAACTTTTGTCGCATCAGAAGTATTCGAAATCATCATCCGTGCAAAGGTTGACAAAGATTCCAGATATCTTTTCTGCCCCTCGGCATACAATGTTTCAAAAGCGAGCGAAGATTTTCCAGACCCAGAAAGGCCTGTTACAACAACAAGCTTATTTTTAGGAATTTTTACGGAAATATTTTTTAAATTATGAGTTTCTGCTCCAATAATTTCAATAAAATCGGACATATTATTTATGATTAGTTGCAAGTACACAAACGATAATTTCCTTTACTCAAGCGTTTTTCAAGACTTTTGCACATTCATTGATAGTGGAGCCCGTTGTGAGTACATCATCAAAAAGAAGCACTTTTTCAGGAATTTTTACTATTTTTTTGATAGAAAAAATTTTTTTTCGATTTTTGAGTCGTTCCTCACGGGAAAGTGTGAGTTGTCGGCGAGAAAATTTTGTTTTTAGAAGGGAAATATGTGGAATTTTGGTAATTTTGGAAATTTTTTTAACAATCAATCCAATAGTATCAAATCCTCGAATCCAATATCGAGTCCAATGCATCGGCGTCGGAATAAGCACAAAATCCTGAAAATTCATTTCAGTTTTCTGAATCATTTGAGCAAATATATCAGCAAAAATAGTCGATAATTGCCGATCAGAATGAAATTTATAACGTTCAAGTAAGTGGGAAATTTTCTGATATTCTGTCGCGACAAAAATTTCATCAAAATAAGAATCTTCGAGAATTTTTTTATATTCTTCTCACATTTTTTTGACAGAAATTTGAAGATCTGTTCGTGGTGATTCATCAATAAAAATTGACAAAAATCCTTTCCAAAAAGACATATTATACAAGAGAAAGAAGTACTTCGGAGATTTTTTTCACGCCCCAACCAGTACCACCAACAGGCATATATCCGAAATCCTTTGTTCGATATGCGGGCCCTGCAATATCAAGATGAGTGAACTGAGCATCCCCCTTGAAATGACTTAAGAATGCAGCTCCCATAGAAGAACCAGCCTTTTCTGATTCTGAAAGATTCTGAAGATCAGCTGTTTGTGATTCTACAGCTTTTATCATTTTTGGAGTTAAAGGCAATCGCCACACATTTTCATATGGCGAAGTATTGTCGATAAATGTCGAAATGAGCCCTTCATCATCACCCATAATTCCTGAAATATCATTTCCAAGAGCATAAATACACGCACCTGTCAAAGTCGCCATCGTAATCAAATGGTTCACTTGAAAATTTTTCTCCACATACGACATTACATCAGCCAATACAAGTCGCCCTTCTGCATCAGTATGATGAATTTCAACAGTTTTTCCATTGTACGCAGTATAGATATCAAGCGGTTTAAAAGCTGCCGCGCCAGTCATATTTTCCACAATTCCAAGTCCAAAAACGACACTCAGTGGTAACTCTGGAAGTGAATCAAGATACATCGCCACTCCCAAAACACCAGCAGCGCCAGCCATATCGCATTTCATATCAAGCATATATTTATCAGGCTTAATCTGAATACCACCAGCATCAAAAGTTACTCATTTTCCAATAATTCCAAATTTTTCACCAGAAATTTCTTTTTTTGGCTTCAGAATTATCATAATACTATCACGTACGCTTCCTTGACCGACCGCACGAATAAGGTTACAGCCTAATTCTCGCAATTCAACATTTCCGAAAACTTCCACTTCAAAATGATTCCATTTTCTGGAAGTAATCATCTGAGCAAAGGTTTCTGGGTAAAAATCATTTGGTGGAAGATTGACAAGATTTCTCGCAGTATAAATCGCTTCATAAAGAGGAATTTTTGATTCCAACTTCGCCAAGTTCGACACATCTTCGACAAAAAATATTTTATCAAAATTTTCTTTTTTCGTTTTATAAAGAGAAAATTCATACATCGTCAAAACAAAAGCTTCAAAAGCTTCTTCGACAAAACCATCAGGAACATAAACAAGATTTTTCGAAAATTTTCTGAAAATTTCGGTACGATTTTCAAGTCGATCATCAGTTTTTGAGAAAAAAATCACGACCTCGAAAATATTTTCATTTTCTGGATAAAATGTAAACATTTTTTCAGTTTCACGAGCTTTTTGAATTTTTTCGAGAATTTTTTCAGGAACGGAAATTTGAAATTTTTCCAATTTTTCAAAAATATTGGATTCAGAAATTTCCAAGAGAAGGGTATGAGCAGAAACATTTGCAACATCCGTCGCAATTTGAATAAGAAGTTTTGTATTAAGCATAATTATTTTTTAGTTCGAAATCGGAAATAAGAAAGAAAGAAAAGTCCTGCCAAAAGAAAAAAACCAAAGGAAGAAAAAACAAATGAAGATGCCTCCCATTTCATAAAAACGAGCGCATATAGAAAGAAAATTCCACTAAACGCAATACTTGCATAATGCATTATTGCAAAATCATATTGTTGTCTTTCTTCCCAAAAATAAGTATTTGTAATGATAAGAATCGGAAAAAAGAAAATAAACATGAGCGACGATAATACAGAATTTGTCGACAAAAGCGATAAAAATACAAATCCGTACATAAAATAAATAATAAAAATTGCCGTCGAATATGTCACAAGATTAGAAAAACGAATATGTACCGAAAATAAAAAAATTGCTATAATAATTAAAAAATAAATACTCGCAAAATGACTAAAAATAGTGACCGAAAGAATTCCTACCGAAGCTAGAATCACCGATAAGAAAAAAACACGTGAAATATTCAAAAAAACATCAAAAAATGAAGATTTTTCACTGAGTTCAAATAAAATAATCCCCAGCAAACTCAATGCCCCAATAATCAGATAAAATGGAATTTCTCGAAATAAAAAAATCAATAAAATTTCTAATGAGAAAAATGACTAAAAATAGTGACCGAAAGAATTCCTACCGAAGCAAGAATCACCGATAAGAAAAAAACACGAGAAATATTCAAAAAAACATCAAAAAATGAAGATTTTTCACTGAGTTCAAATAAAATAATCCCCAGCAAACTCAATGCCCCAATAATCAGATAAAATGGAATTTCTCGAAATAAAAAAATCAATAAAATTTCTAATGAGAAAAAAATCGATGCCAAAAATCCATAAAAAAATTCTTTTCGATATTTTGTTTCAAATCGAAAGAAAAAATATGAAAATCACATTGTCACAGCAGAAAAAATCACATCAAGAAGATTGATTGTTTCTCGTGCGAAAAAATAATATATTCCGATAATAACAATCGTAATGTAACTAAATATAAGGTGAAATCCGAGAATATCAAAAAAAATCTCATTTTTCCAAGAAAACGCAAAAATATATCCCAAAAAAATCGTAAAAATCGCCAAGAAAATCATCAAATGCGCATGAATACTTTCCGCAATGCTTCCAGAAAAAGTAAACGCCAAAATATAAATCCCAAGATAAGTGAGAACGAGGGGAATAATCAGTGATTTTTGTGGTGATAGTTCGAAAGAAAAAAGATTTGACAATCATTCTTCGCCAGTAGAATTTTTAAAAAAGAAAATTGGTGAAAAATAAAGCAAAAAAAACAGCATCAATATCAAAAAAACCCCTTCTATTACATAAAAACCGAACAGATGGCAAATAAAAATAAAAAGGGAATGTAGGATAATGAGCAAAATATACATTTCCTAAAAATTAGTAGAAAGAAATGAAAAAATTAACAAAAAACACGGAATAATCACAATCATCGTCTTCCAGCCACGGATCAAAGTAATCCCCAACGTAAATAACGAAAATAAAGCTAAAAATAATGATGATTTACTCTGTAAAACCAATTCAATGATTTTCATTCCATCAAGGGCATTAAGAATGACATAGAGAAAAATATAGAAAAATAATCCAACAGAAATAATCGTTCCAATCGCTGAAACTCCATCAAAAAATGATCGAACATAATAATCAAATCCATGAACGAGTTTTGTATATGAAACAGTTTTATTTTGAAGGCGATTTTCAATAATTTGAATATTCTGTAATAATAACCGACGCTTTAAAAGAAGTCTTTTTAAAAGAGAAAATTTCCCAGTAAAAAGTGCTCTAACAATAGCAGAATCATTACTATGATGAGCTTTTTTATAGATATCAAGTTCTCGTTTGTTTTTAAAATAAATAAACGAATTGGTATCAATCTTGTTTTTTGATTCGGTTTTTTCAGTTTTTTTCTCATTTGCAAAACGCCCCAGAAATGACTGAAATTTATATTCTAATGATGATTGCTTTTCTTCTTCCGTCTGAATTTTTTCACTTGAACCGATACTTTGAAGCAACTTATTAGTTTCTGCCAAAAATTTTGCTTTTTCTTTAATCATTCATTTTTTCAGAATTTCCAATTCGATCGTTCCAATTTGCTTGAGTGAATCTTCGAGAGTTGACTGCATTTTTCCAACATTTCTCATTCATTTAATCGAAACAAGTTCCATTTCTATTCGTTCTAAAACCGCTTTTTGCTCTTCTGTAATGGTTTCATGATTTTTGATAAGCAAATTTTGAATTTTTAAAATTGTCTCATCAATATCTTTTCCGTATTTTTCAATTTCCTTCAAAAGTTGTGGAGAAAAATCTTCATTATCTTCATTTTTTAAGATATCAGGCTTTTCTTCAATTTTTTGCCCAATAGATTCAAGATACATTCGATATCCATCTTTTACTTTTGCAGTAATAATTTTTTTCTGATCATCAGACATTCATTCTACTGTATAAATCGCCAAAACATCGTATTTAAGATCTTCAATCAGTTTTCGATATGCCTTAAAAATATCGTCTGATTGAATTTTTCCAGTTTGAATATTTCCGTTAATAAGGCTATCAAAAAAGAAAAAATTCCCCTCTTGTGCAAGAGAAGTTTCCACAACTTCCTGAATTTCAATAATCGAATATCATTGTTTGTGAAGAATATTTCGCGCATCTTCTCGATTTTGAGCGGTCAGACGAAGCGTGAGTTTTTTATTTCCTTTTGAACAAATTGCCTGAAATTGCATACGAAAAATTATTGCTGAACAAATCGAACTCCGGCCTTTGGTTCGCGGAATTCGCTCATAATTTTCTGGAAAAATTTTTCAAAACTTTCGTTATCAAGAATTTCCATCGAAAAAAAGTACAAATCTTTTTCTTCATTTCTGATTTGAAGATTTTGTATAATTTCTTTCAAGATAAAAGTTTTTTCCTCTCGTGAAGAGGCAGAATTTTCCATCAAAATTTTTTTTAAAATATGTTTGGATTATATTCTTTTTTTAAAAATTCTCAAATCAAATTTTCACTCATTTTTTGGCTTATATAAAATAATAAAATAAATATATATAATTTAGTAATAATAATATACGAAATTGTAAGAAAAAAATGGACGATTTTGTGAGAAAAAAATAAAAAAGTTTTTCACAAATGTATAAAAATTTTCCGCTTTTCTTCTTTTATTAAAAATAAAATTGTGAAATTTTTCACAAAAATTTTTTCGTAAAAAACTTGAAAATATAATTTGTTTTTTTCTCGAAAAAAAGTACAATACACGTGTCAAAATTTTATCAAAATACAATTTATGGATTTTTCACAAAAGAATGTAAAATTTACATTCAAATTTTTTCTTTTCTTTTTGCTTGGAATTATTTTTGGAGGTTTCTGAATTTTTCTCGGTTTTAAACAATGATTTTTTATCGCAAATTCCGCTTCACAATGAGAAAATATTCTTCAAAAAAATAATTTTTCACAAACTTCTGACAATGTTAAAAACTCGTGAGAATTGTGAGTTTTTTCCTCAAATAAGCTCAAAAAGATTTATTCTCTCATTGATCAGAAATTCTATGGATTTGCACAAAAATCTCAAGAAGAAATAGAAAACAAAATGGCCGCCGCAATGATTGCAGGACTTGGGGATAAATATTCAGAATATTTTACTGCTGAAGAAAATGAAGAATTTCAATCTGAACTTTCTGGTGATTTTGAAGGAATTGGAGCGGTTGTGGGAACTCATGAATTGGGTGCTAAAATTGAACGAATCCTTCCAAATTCACCAGCTGAAAAATTTGGACTTTTGATATGAGATATTGTAATTTCAGCGGATAATAATTCTCTTGCTGGTCTGACAACGACCGAAGCAGTCAAATTTATTCGTGGGAAAAAATGAACCAGCGTGACACTTAAATATTTGCGTGATAGTGAAGAAAAAACAGTTTCTGTCACTCGAGATTCTGTGAATCTTCCCTCTGTTGACGCAAAAATGATAGAAAATTCTCCGATTGGATATATTCAGATTAATTCTTTTGGAGAAAAAACGCCGTCAGAATTCCATTCTTCAATTAATGAAATGAAAAAATCTGGTGCTAAAGGTCTTCTTTTGGATTTTCGATTTAATGGTGGTGGATACTTGACTTCCGCACAAACAATGCTTTCAGAATTTTTACCGAGAAATTCCAAAATTGTAACTATTAAGGAAAATAATCCCATCAATAACGAATCACTTTTTACAAATTTACTTTCTTCTCCTGATACAGAAATTCCAGTAGTCGTATTGGTAAATGAATATTCCGCATCAGCATCAGAAATTGTCGCTGGTGCGATGCAGGATTATAAACGAGGAATTATTATCGGGACAAAAACATATGGAAAGGGCTCTGTACAAGAAATGTTTCCACTCGGAGATGGTTCTATGATAAAAATTACCATTGCGCGATGGTATACTCCAAATGATAAAAATATTGATAGTGAAGGGATTGATCCAGATGTTATTGTTAATTTTACTGACGAAGATCGAAAAAATATTTTTGATCGCCAAAAAGATGTTGCGCAAAAAGCTCTTCAAAAAATGATTGATGGCACAAAATATCAGGAAATAATTGATTCCGCAAAAGATTTTTCTAACTTATAGTAATTATGTCTTATATTCAAAATCAAGATCCAGAATTGTACGAGGCGCTTCTAGGAGAAGAAAAGCGCCAACAAAATGAGCTTGAATTGATTGCGTCTGAAAATTATGTTTCCAAGGCTGTTTTGGAAGCAAATGGCTCAATTTTTACAAATAAATATAGCGAATGATATCCAGGAAAACGATATTATGCTGGACAAAAATATGTCGATATTGTCGAAAATATAGCAATTGATCGTGCAAAAAAACTTTTTGGTGCTGAACACATCAACGTACAGCCTCTTTCCGGTTCTCCTGCTAATCTTGCTGTATTTTTTGCGGTACTCAATCATGGTGATACAATTCTTGGAATGAACCTTGATCATGGAGGGCATTTATCTCATGGACATCCACTCAATTATTCTGGAAAAAAATTCAATATTGTTTCATATGGTGTTGATAGATCGACATGATTGATCGACATGTCGAATGTGGCGAAGTTGGCGAAGGAACATAAGCCAAAGATGATTATCGCAGGCTTTTCTGCATATTCTCGAAGCATTGATTGGGAAAAATTTCGAGAAATTGCGGATGATGTAGGTGCGATTTTGATGGCGGATATTGCTCATATTGCCGGACTCGTGGCCGGTGGTGCTTTACAAAATCCGGTTCCATATTGTGATATTGTAACTACCACGACACATAAAACACTTCGTGGTCCTCGTGGTGCGATGATTATGTGTCGTGAAAAGTACGCTAAAGATATTGATCGTGCTGTATTTCCTGGAATTCAGTGAGGCCCACATGAACATATTATTTTGGCGAAGGCTATTGCTTTCTGAGAGGCTTTGAAACCAGAATTTTCGACATATGTTCGACAAATTATCGACAATGCTCGACAGATGGCGAAGGTATTTGTCGAAGAATGATTTTTTGTTATTTCTGGTGGTACTGACAATCATATTGTCTTGCTTGATATTTTTTCATCAACAGGACTTTCTGGAAAACAAGCAGAAGAAATTTTGGAAAATATTGGAATTTCAACAAATAAAAATATGATTCCATATGACACTCGTAAGCCACTTGATCCATCAGGAATTCGTATTGGGACTGCGGCTATTACAACACGAAAATTTACCGAAAAGGAATGTGAAAAACTCGCAAAAATTATAGTACAAGCACTTCGACAACCTGAAAATTCTCTTTTGCAATCAGAGCTTCGTGAACAAGTGCAAGAACTTTGTCAACAATTCCCTATTCCTTCAGTTTTTTAAAATATGGGTTTAGATAACCATGAATGACTTGATGACTCGCCGCAACTCGCTACTGGTCGCGAAGAATCTCATGAACAATATCAAGAAAAAGCACGAAAAGCTCAAATTCAGCTCAAAAAAATTCAAAAAGATGAAAAATCCGCACAGAATGATAACCAAAAATTATTTCTCATTTTGTCGAGATTTATTCAAGATTCCTATTTTGAATCCCTTATTGGCGAGGTTTCTGCACTTTTGAGTGCTGGGGTTTCATCACGCGTTATTATTGCTTTTATAGCGCTTTTTTATCCTGATGCGACTTTTTATGTCGCGGATTCTCTTGATAAAAAAGAAAAAATGAAACTTTTACTTTCTCTTCCGCGTTATGAAGAGAAAATTGAGTTTCATGAGCAGAATATTTTTCCAGAAATTCGTACTTGGATTTCGGAATGGATTTTGATGACAGAGTTATTTTTGACCGACAAATCCGCGTCAGTTCTTATGAATAAAAAAACTTTTGAAATGATGCGAGGTGAACATTCAGCGCTTATTGAACGCATTTTATCAAATTTTTTAATCTTTTTCTTTGGAATGCGAAATGTGATTTTGCCCGAACATAAGGCACGCGAGTTTGCAAAATTTATCAAAAAAAATATTTCCGACAAACTCGAAAAATATTTTGCTATTCAAGAAAAAAATATCCACGAATTGATCACGGACATTGAATTTAATTCTGATGATTTGTTTGGTGCATAAGAATCTTTTGCTCTTGCGTGTGTAATAAATATAGAAATCCCATGAAGTACAAAATGATGCTGAGTGGGATTTTTGTTTGTTCGGGAATTTCTACAAGTGAAAATTTTCCAAAAAACCCAGAAACTACAAAAATAATTTCTCCCAAAAAATATACTGGCAATCCGATAAAATAAAGAATGATATCAGGTAATACAAAGCTCATTACAATATAAATAGTTGCCAAAAAGAGCAAAATACTCATAAATCCTGCAATTAGAATATTTGCAAAAATCCCTAAAATACTGATACTTCCGAAAAAATATATCATCGAACCGAGGCTTCCCATCGTTGCAGCCAATGTTACACTCATGAGTGTTGAAATCCATGAAAATTTAAAAAATTTTTGTAAAAAATCATGAATTGGCTGATTGAGAAGAATAATTCCAATTGTCGCTCCAAAAGAAAGTCCAAAACTCGCATCATAGAGAAGACTGAGTGGCGAGAAAAAACTCAAAATAACCGCAATTCCAAAAAGTAGTGCGATACTATTTATTTTCCATCCATTCGTGATGCCAAAATATATAATAATTCCCATCACTGTCGCCCGAATTACAGGAATATCCCATCCAACGAGACTTCCATAAAGTCCTAAAAACCCAAAAATCAGAATATATTGCATGGTTCTTCTCATAGGTATATATTTGAGAAAAAACCCGAGAATCATGATAATAAAAGTGATATTTGACCCACTCACTACGAGAATATGCGTCAGGCTTGCGTTTTTAAATTCTCATTTCATTTCGCTCGTCATCATATCAGTATTTCCAATCGTAATTCCCAAGAGTAATGCTGCTGTTTTTTCTGGAAAGCCATTGAAAATAATGTTTTTTACTTTTTGTTGAATAGTATCAAAAAATGTTTGTTCTGCTTGAAATTTTCTCTCAAAAGTATAGAGTGAAAATTTGGCGTACGATTCGTGAAACCATGCATATCGTGAAAACCCGGCGATTTCATCATTTTCAAATTCTATGAGTGGTTTCAGTTTTCCAGAAAAGCTAATTATATCGCCAATATTCAGTGTAAGGTTCTTTGGAATGTCGACAAATATCCCGATTTTGTCTTCTGGATCAATAATATAGCGTGTCGAAGTTGTGTCGATCGTGTCGATATTGAGGCGATACGTCTCGCGCTGATCTCATTGAAACATTTTTCGAGTAATCTTACCAGTAATGGTTACTTTTTCGGAAAAATCATTGGTAATAGTATTGAGTGTTTCGAGTGTTGCATATCGATGATTTTCTGCAGTTTGAGAAAAATTCCACCCAATAAGAAAAATTCCCAGAAAAAAGAGAAATTTGATAAAAAGTCTCTCAAAACTAGCGTATAAAAAACCAAAAATTATGAAAATATTCAAAAAAATTACTCACCAAGAATCGTAACTTCCTGTGATAATTCCTAAGAAAAATGTAAAAACCCCAAAGAAAAAGAACATCCGAGGATGTTCTAGGAACGAAAATGCTTTAAAATTCATACAATAGCCACAATAATAAAACAAATTCCCACCAATTGATTCAAACGAATAAAAATTTCAAACATATCTGGTTTTCCAGATAAAAATTCTCCGAAAAAGAGCATCACACCAATTCCACCTAACAAAATATTTCCGACATAACCATCAGGAATATTTTTATTTTCAAATTTTCTCCATACTACCAATAATCCTATTGTGATAAGAATATAAAGTATTGCGAGTGGAAATAATTTTCCTGGAATAGAACTATATTTTGTATTATAATCAACTGCAAAAAAGAGAGACGATGATACGCCATAGATTTGTCCGCCCAAAAATGCACCAAAATATCCAACAATAGATGCTATTAAAAATGAAGGCACAATAGCGTCAAGATATCGTTCACGCATATTTTTTTGATCTCGAGTTTTCCAGAAAAATACTATTGCAAAACCGATAATTCCACCAGCGAGTGAAAGGTTATAATTGTCCGTGATGAAAAAATTTTGTAAAAATTCCATCAATGAAGCGTTGCCTGAGAAAAAACTTTGAAACCCAAACTTTGTGTCTCGCCATGCAGAAAACATATAAAAGAGTCTTGCAAAAAAGAATATTGCAATTGTAAAACTCATAATATCGGAAAAAACTGGCTTTGTAATTCCCTTTTTTTGTGAAAAAATATGCAGACAATAAAAGAAAATTATCCAAGAAATCACTAGAAAAATTCCAAAAACATAGATGTGAACATCTCAAATGACAAGTTTGGGATACATAATAAAAAATTATTTTGCGTATTCAATAACTCGTTTTTCACGAATTAGGTTGATTTTTACTTCACCAGGATAGCTGCAATTTTCCTCGATCTGTTGAGCAATTTCACGTGCACGATTTTCAGCATCAAGATCAGAAACTGTCTCTGCATCAACGAATACTCGTACTTCACGCCCAGCAGAAAGAGCAAAGGCTTTACTAATGCCAGGAAGACTCATAGCAATTGCTTCCATTTCTTGAATTCGTTTGATATAATCTTCAATATTCATACGACGAGCACCTGGTCTGATAGCCGAAATCGCGTCTGCAATCTGCACAATTTTCGTTTCTATACAAATTTGTGGAACATCATCGTGATGTCCTTCAATAATATTGGTCAATTTTTCGTCAAGGCCATATTTGCGAGCAATTCGTCCACCAATTTCAGGATGTGTTCCTTCAATATCGTGATCCATCGCTTTTCCAATATCGTGCAAAAGTCCTCATTTGAAGGCAAGATCAGCATCTGCACCAATCAATTTTGCAATCGAACGGGCAATATATGCCACTTCTTTTGAATGCAACAATAAATTTTGTCCATAACTCGCTCGGAATCGAAATTTTCCAATAAGCGGATACAGATCCTCAGGAATTCCAATAATTCCCATTTCATCAATCGTTTTTTGCCCGAGATCACGAATGAGTTTTTCTGCATCTTGTTGATTTTTTTCCACGATTTCTTCAATGCGAGCTGGTTGAATGCGCTTGTCGGCGATGAGATCTTCCAGAGATTTTTTGGCAATATATCGTCGGAAAAGGTCAAAACTTGATAAAAAAACTGTGTCAGGAGAATCATCAATGATAAGGGAAACACCCGTTGCTCGCTCAAATGCGATGATATTTCGTCCTTCTTTTCCGATAAGTTTTCCTTTGAGTTCATCACTTTCTAGGGGAAAAATTGTTTGAGTTGCTTCATTAGTTACTTCGCCGGCATATTGCTGAATAGCACTTATAAGAATTTCACGCGCCATCTCGCCTGATCGAGTCGTAAAATCTTTTTTCTTTTTTTCAATCCGCGCGAGAATGTCTTTTTCATATTTTTCTTCCGTGATTTTGAGAAGTTCTTCGCGCGCTTCTTGTTCAGTAAGTTGTGCAATATCTTCAATCTTTGTTTGAAGTGATTTTTTTTCTTCTTCCAGAGAATTTTTGATTTTTTCGTTTTCGCGCTCGCGTTCTAGAAGTTTATTTTGTTTGTGTTCCAAATCTTCATATTTTCGATCCACTTTTTGTTCTTTTTCTTCGAGTTTTCGCTCATTTTCAGAAAAAGTTTTTTTACGATCTTTGAGATCAGCGCGCGCATCATCAATTTCTTTTTTGATAATATTCGCAGATTTTTCCGCGCGTTCAATAATTTTTTTGGCTTCATCTTCAGCATTTGCTACGATATCGTGCGCGTGTTTTTTTTGTTTTTGGTGAATAAAATAAAACATCGCCAACGCACCCAAAGCCACACCCAGGATAATCCAGAGCGCTCCATAAAAAAGGGAAATGTCAGGCATAAATAAAAATTAAAAATATACATCCAATGAAACAATTCTTCTAAATAAAATACGTCAAATACAAATTTGTTTCAAAATATTTCAAAATTCTTCTCATCAATGGGATAAAAATTTTTCTTTAAAATTTCATCAGTGTGCACATATTGTAAACAAAAATTGAAAAATAGAAAGTATTTTTTGAAGATTTTTATTTTTTTGGCTTGCCATTGATAAAATTATATATCTTGATTTTTTTCTAATTTTATTGTATAGATTATTTTTAAGTGAAAAAAGTGTGAAGATGGAGTGAAAATATTTGACTTTTGAACGAATTTTGATATTATTCTTGCGTTTTCAGAAACTTTTTTAAAGAGTTTCAAAAGCTTGACCCGTCATGTTCGATGACGAGAGAATAATTTTTGGATTTTTTCTCGAAATTATCCTCTTGTTATGAACATAACTTGAGGTTAAAGCTTTAACCTTTTCGTCTTTATGGCGACTTGGTAGTCTCTCCTGACCAGAGAGATCACAAAAAATCGTATGATGATACTTCAGTATTATTATACATGATAACTTCTGACCAAAGTTATCAAAACTTTCCCGCAAAATCATTTGATTTTTGCATTTTATTTTCTAACCATACTATTGTTATGGCTAACTTCTCTACGAAGCTTGCTTCTACAGTAAGTGCTGCGGCTATCGTTGCATCAGCAATGGGTGCTTCACTCGTTTCTGCTGCTTCTGAGTTCCTTCCTTACGCTGAAGCTCTCGCTGCTAAGAAAGTAATCAACTCTCAGAATGCTGAGTCTGGTTACCGTCTTAACGATCAGATTACTCGTGCAGAACTTGCAAAAGTTGCTGCAAATCTTGGTGGTTACACTGCAGTAAAATGTACAGGTAATGTATATACTGATGTAACTGCATCTCTTGGTGATCTTTGTGATGCTATCGAAACTCTTGCTGCTGCAAAAGTTATCTCTACTGCATCTAACACATTCCGTCCTACTGCAAACGTTACTCGTGCAGAAATGACAAAAATGATTCTTGGTGCTCTCGCTGTAGCTCCTTCTTCTACATCTGCAGGTTACTCTGATGTTAACTCATCTCTTGGTGATCTTGAAGGATTTATCAACGCAGCTGCTGAAAAGAACATTGTAAATAAAGCTACATACTTCCGCCCTAATGCTACTGGTTCTCGTGGTGAAGTATTCAAGATTGCTGCTCGTGCTGCTGGTCTTGATGTTACTAATAACAACACAACTGACCCAGCTAAGCCAGGTGCAACTACTGGTAACATCTCTGTTACTTCTGTAGGTTCTGCTACTGCTCAGTATGTTCCTCGTAACGCTTCTTCTGTTAAGGTTGGTACTATCAAAGTTACTGCTACAGGTGGAGATGTTGCTCTTCAATCTCTTGTAATCACTCGTTCTGGTCTTGGTGCTTCTACTGATGTAGAATCTTCAAACGGAATCCGTGCTGCAATTGATGGAAAAATCGTATCTTCTAACGGATACTACAACTCTTCTTCTCAGCAAGGAAATATCTACTTCACTCCTTCTATTACTATCAAGAACGGAGAATCAAAGAACATTGATATCCTTGTAAGCTTGAACAACAATGCTGAAGTAAACTCACAGCACCAGTTCTCTATCACTTCTGTTAATACACAGACTATTACTCCTGTAACTCTTGGTCTTATCAATACAACTGCTTACAAGACAGGTGTAGTTCGCGCTTCACTTTCTAACAAAGCATCTGAAGTAAAACCAGGTTCTAAGGATCAGCGTCTTATCTCAGTTCGCATCCAGCCTACTGATCGTGACATTACTCTTGATGGTTTCGCAGTAACTCGTGATAACACAACTGGAGGTAATGTAACTCGCCCTACAAATGACCTTACAAAATCATTCAACAATGTTACAGTTCTTCAGAACGGTAAAGCTGTTGGTAAGGCTACTGTAACAGCTGATAAGATCTTCGTTTCTGGGCTTAATACTCCAGTAAAGGTTGGTTCAACTGCTACATTTGATCTTCGTTCTGATGTTCTTCTTGATGGAGTAAACAACGGTGTATCTCTTAAGATCGAAGATTCTTCTGATGTTTCTGCAAAAGAAACTTCTACAAACCAGATTACTCGTGTAGAACCTACTACAACTGTTCAGACAATCCCATTTGCTAACGTAACTAACTCATTTGTATCTAACAATACTGCAAAACTTACAGTAGCTCCTGGTACAGACGACGTTAAATTCTTCGATGCAAAATTGACTTCTTCAGTTCCTGTAATCGTTAAAAAACTTAAAGTTTCTGTAGATAATGGTGCAGTTGCTGCTGCATTTGCAAACAACTTTGACGGTGCAAACGCTCTTCGCGTTCGTGTAAACGGTCTAGAAGTTGGTCAAATTAATAAAGCTGACCTTACAGCTGCTACTAAAGAATTCACAACTTCATTTGTAGTAGATGAAAATACTCCTGCAAACATTACAATTGAAGGAAATGTTATTGCTGATGCAACACTTGGTACTATCCGATTTAAGGTAGCACTTGAAAATGTAGAAGATATGTCTCGTAATAGAGCAACTCTTCAAACAACTACTCGAACTGGTAATGATATCTCTATCTCTAACGGTTCAGTAAACACTTACTCTACTTCTATTTCTAATCCAATTAACACTATTGCAGCTAACACTGTTGTAGATATGGGTTCAGTAGGTATCCAGTCTCGTGATCAGGATATCAAGGTTAAGAAACTTGCATTCAAGGCAGTTAATACTACTCTTGCTGGTCTTAATGATATTGTAGATACTACTAATGAAGATAACGTATCTGTATACATGGATGGATCTGAAATTTCAGGTACAGCTGTTGTAAACGGAAACGATATTACATTTACTCCAGACAACGAAATTTACATTTCTAAGTCTACTCGTAAAGACTTTACTCTCAAACTTCGTACTAAAAACTTCGATGCTGCGGCATACGGAAAAACTCTTCAATACGAACTTGATAAAGATAGTACTGATGTGTTTGCACAGAATGTAGATTCTAGTGTACGTGCAAACCGTGTAACTACTCTTTCAAACGTAAAACTTTCTTCTAAAGCTCACACTGTTGGTATCCTTTCTCCACGTATTACTGCTGTAAAACGTATTGAAGGTACAAACATTGCTGAAGTAACTGTAGAAAATGCAGACACTGACAAGAACATCAAAACAACTGGTTTGAAACTCTCTATCACAGCTCGTGGTAAAGATGCAGACTTCAATGGTGCTGTTGTAGCTTTGAAGGATGGAATCAATGGTGATGAAGTTGCAGCGGCTCCGGGAGGAAAAGTAAACGGTAATGACTTTACATTCAATACTGATACAATCGGTAACGAACTTACAGAAGGTGCTGAACAGAAATTCTTTGTTACTCTTACTGGTGTAACTCCAGATGATACTGTTGTAGTAACTGTGAAAGAAATCACTTACAAATACAACACAAACACGAAAGAGGTGGGTACTGCTAACACTATTTCTCACCCAGAGACTCGTTCTGTAATTGCAAAATAATTTTTCTCTCGAAAAATTATAGAAAAAATTCCCCTTAATTGGGGATTTTTTCGTGGTGATTTGAGTTTGATGATAAAAAGAAAAAATCTCCAAATTGGAGATTTTTTATGTGAAAATATTACATTCCTTCCATTTCCATAGCAATAAGCACATTCATTTCGGCAGCGTATTCAAGTGGAAGTTCTTTCATAAGAGGAGAAATAAATCCTCGTACAATCATCGTACGCGCGTCATCTTCTTCGATTCCATGCGACATCAGATAAAAAAGCGTTTCTTCATTAATTTTTCCGACACTGGCTTCGTGCGCTACCATTGAGCTTGCGTTATTGACACGAATATCAGGAATAGTATCAGATCGAGAAATGCTATCAAGAATAAGGCCGTCACAATCGATCTTGGAAACAGCATTTTCAGCAGATTTTTTTATATCCAAGAGGCCTCGATAGGTTGAAATACCACCTCACTTAGTGAGACTTTTAGAAATAATTTCAGAGCGAGTATTTTTTCCAATATGAATAACTTTTGCACCCGTATCAGCGTTTTGATTTGTATTGGCGAATGCAATTCAAAAGTTCATAGCTTGAGAATAATCACCTTTGAGAATAGAACAAGGGTAGAGCATTGTCACACCTGAACCAAGATTTCCACCCACCCATTCAATCGTACCATTTTCTTCTACGAGTGCACGCTTTGTATTGAGATTATAAGTATCGAGTGACCAGTTTTCTACACTAGAATAACGCATTTTAGCATCTTTGCCGACATAAATCTCTACACAACCAGCATGAAGGCTTGGAGTATCATATTTTGGCGCAGAACAACCTTCGATGTAGTGTGCTGAAGAATCATCTTCCAGAATAATGATGGTATGCTCAAATTGTCCACCAGCCCGCACATTCATACGAAAATATGCCTGTAAAGGTGCATCAATATGTACGCCCTTTGGAATATAGAGAAAAGTTCCACCAGACCACACAGCACCATGAAGAGCTGCGAATTTATGATCATGCATTGGTACTACTTTCATGAAGTATTTTTTCACGAGATCTTCATGTTTGTGGATAGCGACGGACATATCTTCGAAAATTACACCTTGCGCCTGTAGCTCTTCGTGAAGACTATGATAGACTACTTCACTATCGTATTGTGCGCCCACACCTGCTAACATGGCGCGTTCAGCCTCGGGAATCCCCAGTCTATCAAATGTTGCCTTGATATTTTCCGGTACATCTTTCCATTCTTTTTTATTTCCCGCACCTTCTGGTTTTGCAAAATAATAGATTTCATCGAGATTGAGTCCACTCAAATCTGGCCCCCATTTTGGCAATTCCATTTTTTGAAATGTTTCAAGGGATTTGAGACGAAAATCAAGCATCCACTGAGGCTCGTTGAAAGAAGCTGAGATTTGTTGCACGACTTCTTCGTGGATTCATTGTACAGCTATCGATTGATAATTGACCGAATCGCTTGCATCCAGCGATTCTCGTGAGATGTCTCAAAATGTTGTTGTATTCATAAAATTATTGTGTGAATCCGTCTTGTTTGATTTTTTCAAGCAATTTTTTGTCTCCTGATTCGAGAATTTCCCCGTCTTTTAAAATAGTAATTGTATCAATGTTGAGATTTTCGAGCAAATGTAGGTTGTGAGAAATAATAATAATCGTTTTTTTCTCAGCTTTCCATTTATTAATTTGCTCTTGCAAAACGCTGATAGCGTCGATGTCAAGCCCAGAATCGATTTCATCCAAAATAATCAGACTTGGATTCAAGAGAGAAACCTGCAAAAGTTCGATTTTTCGCTTTTCACCACCAGAAAATCCTACGAAAAGTTCGCGTTCAAGCAATTCTTTTTCAATGTGTAATTCTGGCAAAAGCTTTTCCACCATTCGCTTAAAAACAAACAAACTTGGTGGTTTTTTGTCAGGATTTTCACGGGAAAAATGAGAATTATAGATAGTTCGCAAATATTCAATGACCTGAATTCCAGGGATTTCTGGAATATTTTGAAATGAGAGAAAAATTCCTTTGTGATGGCGTTCTGACGGAGAAAGTTCCACGATATTTTCAGCATTCAAGAGAATTTCACCAGAAACCTCATAGCGCGGATGTCACATGAGAGAGAGTGCGAGCGATGATTTTCCTGATCCATTGTGCCCCAAAATAGCGGTAATAGTGCCATGAGGAAAGAATAAATCAAGCGCCGACAAAATAGAAGTGTCTTCAATAGACACCGAAAGATTCTTGATTGTAAGCATAAAATTTTTTAACGGCCTCTATAATAATACTAATTCTCAAAAACGCAAGTGAAAAAGTGGTCAAAATTGCTTTGGTTTTTTCTGAAAATTTCATATAATTGTGCTCATGAATGAAAATCCATGAGCATACAACGAAGCGAGAAATCGTCTGCGTGAGGAAAAGGAACGTGAACGTAAAGTGCTCGAGAATTTGGTCGAGCGATTTGAAAAGGAAAAAACCCACATGCGAGCAGAGAAAAAATTTGATATTTTTGAACTCAAAAGTCGCATAGAAACACATCGTTCACTCAATACACTTCGTGCTGATATTGATAAAGCGCTTCGTGAAGGGATTATTTCGCGAGAAATGTTTGATATACTCAAAAATAAAATTGAATTTATTGAACATTTGCCGGAAAAAAATATTCTCACAAAACAATCGGAAAAAGCATTTTTTGATGACGAAGATTTGCCTTTTGGAAAGACTGAGATTACGAAATTTTTGGAAAAAAAGAAAATTGGCGAAAATATTTTGGTGGATATTGGTGGGTTTTTCTATGGATTCGTGGTGCAGGGTGGTGCGATTTTCGTTATTTTACTCTGGAAAATCCTTTTGGATATTATTTTTCTGCCACGCGACATTTTAAAAGAATTACAAAAATAATATGCAACGATTTTTTATTAATCGCCCATTACGGGAAACAGAAATTTTTGACGATGAAATATTTCATCAAATTACGAGGGTTCTTCGAATGAAAAAAGGTGATCAAATTATACTTTTTTGTGGTGATGGAGTTGAATATCTGTACGAATTGACCAATTTTTCAAAAAAATCGGTGGAATGTGTACAGCGAGAAAAATACGAGCCAACTGGTCGCGAATCATCCAAAAATATTACGCTTTACCAGTCTTTGCCGAACAAAATGGAAAAACTCGAATGGATTGTTCAGAAAAATACGGAGCTTGGTGTGCAGAAAATTATTTTTTTCCGATCTGATCGTTCGCAAAAGTTATTTCTTTCTGATTCTAAAAAAGAGCGAATCAAGGCTATTTCTCGTGAAGCACTGGAGCAGTGTGGTGGGCTTTTTCCTGTGGAAATTATTTTTTCTGATGAAAATCTGGAATCCATTTTAAAAAACAAGAATCCAGACGAAAAAAGACTATTTCTCCATACAGAATGACAAAAAACGCAACTCAATGAACTTGTGAATGAAGAAAAATTTGGAATTTTTATCGGGCCAGAAGGTGGATGGTCAGGCTCGGAAATACAAGAAATGAACGAAAATAATTTAATAATTGTTCATTTATGATGAAGAATTCTTCGAACTGAGACGGCTGGTATGTGTATGGCTTTTGGCCTCAATAATCTCTAAAACACAATATATTGTGTTTTTATTTTTCTCTTATTCCGATAGTAAAATTTTTGCTTTCATATTTGTACGAAAAACTATAAAAATAACGAATTGAAAGGAAAAATATGAGTACAGAAAATATACAGATACAAAAATTTTATACAAAAATCGTTTAATAACTGTCCGTTTTTTATATAAATATATTTTCCCTTACCAAAGCCAAAAATTGAGAATATCCTCTATATTTTGCGATTTTTTCATCAAAAAGCAAGACTAAAAGGTTGCAGCATTTTCGAAAAACTGATATACTGCTTGTGTCTTCTGGAGAACAGAAGGACACCTTAACAAAACCTGACTTGCTAATCATAGGATCCTTGACTCACAAGATCATCCTGTTTGTAAAAACAAAAATTTATTTTGCCAATAATTATACCAATACAAAAGAACAAATAATAATTATACCAAAAGCAAATACAACGGAATGAGAGTCTATACTTTTTTTCTTTCAAAAATTGGAAGCGAAAAAGTTTAGATTCTCACTCCAACAAAAAGGATTCGAAACTTCCTTCAAAAAAGTTTCGAAAGGCCAGTTGGGTCATTGCCTCTTCGGCAATGCGAGTGTGAGAACTCAAAACTCTCGTGAATTGTGTATGACCTCTGTCGTAAAATGCCATAGAGCATTCGAGTGTCCCACAATCACTTATTATTTGAACTTCGGTTGTACCAACAATCCGAAGTTTTTTGTTTTTTAAAAACGGACAATTATAAAAGTTTTTCACAAAAATGTAAAAAACTTGTTAAAAAGTACAAGTATTATTCAATAATTGTTCGAAAATATTATTTTTACTCGTGATGATAATTACTTCATTTCATAATTTCAAAGCTTCGATAAATCTGCTCCATTAAAATTAAAAAAGCAAGCGAATGAGGAAAAATCATATCCGAAAATTTGAGAAGTTGTACACAATATTTTTCTTGAATTTTTTCGACATCAAAACCATAACTTCCACCAATCACAAAAATTATATTCTCACTTTTATTGTATAATTTTTGTATACAATTTGAAAAATTTTTCGTATTCATGTGTTCACCACGTTCATCACAGAGAAAAATTTTACCAGGAATCTTTGCAAGTTTTTCAAGAATTTTTTCGGTTTCTTTATTCTTGATAAAAGTGCTTTCTGTGTGTTTGATAGGTTTGATTGTATGAATCAAAATTTGCTTACCAAGGCGCTTTTCATATTCTTTTATTGCTTCGCCAAAATGTTTGTGTCCGTCAGAAATGTGAATTATATGAATCATAAAAAGGCTTAAATAAAAGAAAAAAAGAGAATTGTGAAAAAATTTTATAAAAAAATTTTGACTTTTCAAGTATTTTTCATATTATCTCTTTCGTCTATATAACTTGCCACCTTAGCTCAGTTGGTAGAGCATCGGTTTTGTAAACCGGCGGTCATCAGTTCAAGTCTGATAGGTGGCTCCACTTATTTGGGTTTTAGAAGTTTGGAATATTAGATTGAAAAATCTTAAATCTAAAATTCGAAAAGTCTAAAACTTTTTTCTTTTCATTTTCCTGGGTCGGTTCCAGAGCGGTCAAATGGGGAGGACTGTAAATCCTTTGGCTTCGCCTTCGGGGGTTCGAATCCCTCCCGGCCCACCACTTTTTACATCTATGGGTGATTAGCTCAGTTGGCGAGAGCATCTGCCTTACAAGCAGGGGGTCGGGGGTTCGAATCCCTCATCACCCACCATATTGGTAACCTTTTGGGTTATTTTTTGTTTAAAGGCATCAAAAAAATTTGCTTTTGATGAAAAAATTTATATAATCGGCTCGGTTTTGAATTTTCAAAATTTGCACCCATAGCTCAATTGGAAGAGTATCGGTCTTCGAAACCGGCGGTTGTAGGTTCGAACCCTACTGGGTGCACCACAGATATTTGCTCGGGTGGTGGAATGGTAGACACGTACGCTTGAGGTGCGTATGCCTAACGGTGTGGGGGTTCAAGTCCCCCCTCGAGCACCAAGTTGAATCAAAATTTTGGTTTCCTATTTCGCCAAATAAAAAATAGGAGGAGGCTTTCGTACCTTTGAAAATTGAGCGATTGCATTTTACTCTTTTATCCATTATCGTATGAAAAAAGGAATTCATCCTGAATCTCGCGAAATTCTTTTCGTGGATCGAAGTGCGAATTTTGTTTTGAAAACTCGCTCAACTCTTCAACCAAAAGATACTTACGAATACGAAGGGAAAGAATATCCTGTAATGTTTGTGGAAACTTCTTCAGCTTCTCATCCATTCTACACAGGACAGAAAGTTCTTTTGAAAACTTCATCTATCGACAAGTTCTACGCTCGTCAGAAAAAAACTGAAAATCTCTCAAAATAATTTGAGGGATTTTTTCGGTAAAATTTTAAAAAATTCTGCTCTCATTTTTCTTGGGAAAATCATAAAAAAAGTAGATTTTTCTTTTGCATTTTTTGGATTTTTCCTATAATAGAGCGTACTCTTAATTTTATTTATTGTATGTTAGCAAATGTGAAAAAAATCTGGGGAACAGCGCATATTCGAAAAAGCATAATTGTGACGCTTCTCTTGATTTTGGTCTACAAACTTTTGGCTTCAATTCCAGTGCCAGGAGTGAATACAGCACTGCTTGATCTGTATATTCAACAATTCCAATCGAATCAGCAACTTGCATTTTTTGGTGCGTTGATGGGTGGTGGTTTGGAACAATATTCTATTATTTTGATGGGCCTTTCGCCATATATCAACGCAACAATCGTCATTCAATTGCTTGGTGTTGTGATTCCATCGCTCGAATCTCTCAAAAAAGAAGGTGAACAAGGACAGAAAAAACTCAATAACTACGGACGATATTTGACGGTTCCACTCGCATTTGCGCAGAGTTATGGTATGATTTTGCTTCTAAATACACTTTTCAATATTCAGATTATTGATACTTCCAACTTTATGGGGGCAGTGTTGCCAGCGATGATTACTATTACGGCTGGAACAATGATTCTTCTTTGGCTTGGTGATTTGATTACAGAGAGTGGTATTGGTAATGGTACCTCGATCGTAATCTTTGCCGGTATCCTTGCGAATGTACCACAATATTTTGTAAATTATATTTCCCAAGGGCTCTATATTCCACTGATTGCACTCGTAGCACTGACAATTTTGGTGATTTATATTATTGTGCGATTTACAGAAGGACATCGTCGCATTCCTCTCGTATATACTCGTACTGGTCGAGACGAACGTTCATATTTTCCGATTCGTATCAACCAGGCAGGTATGGTACCTATGATCTTCGCAGCATCTTTGGTAACTTTCCCTTCTATTATTGGACAAGTTTTGGTACAGCGTGCCGGAGGACAAGCTCGTGAAATTGGTGAATTTTTGGTAAGTCATTTTAGTATGAATAATCCAAGTTGGTGGTTCATTGGAGTATATTTCCTTTTGATTATTGGGTTTTCATATTTTTATGTAGCGATTACATTCAACACAGACGATGTTGCAGAAAATATTCAGAAACGCGGTGGATATATTCCAGGAATTCGACCAGGAAAGGAAACTTCTGAGTATTTGGCTAAAGTTTCGAATCGTCTCAATCTTTTTGGAGGCGTGTTCTTGGCGATTATTGCGGTTTTTCCATATATTGTAACGAACCTTAATAATCAATTTGGATTTTTCCCAGCACCGAATGGTGGCATGATTGACTTGGTGATTCCAGGCGCGAGCCTGATTATTGCGGTTGCAGTAATTCTTGAAATTATTCGTCGCATTGATACGGATCTCAAAAGTTTCAATTATCGAAAATTTTATTAAAATCTTCCTTTTTTGGAGGATTTTTTTTGTGGAAAATTTTTCTGAAAATAAAATTCTTGACAAAAATGAAAAAACTCGAAAAATAGAGATAAAATTTTTGCAAATTTGTAAATAATATGCTAAAATAATAAGGAATTTAATTTTTTTATATATGACAAGTTCTTATCAAATCAATTCTTTGCGCGATTTTTTTGAAAAAGGTGAAGAAATAACGAAAAAACCTTTGAGTGATTCGGTGATTACAGAATATGAAACACTCGTAAAATCGGCTGAAAATTTTATTAAAAACCTCGAAATAAATAGTCCAGAACGACCTCAGGCAGCAAAAGCGCTTCAAACATTGCGTGAAAGTTTTGTAAAATTACAAGAAACAAGCAATGCTAATAAACAAAAAATTCAGGAAGAACTTCGTGCTGAGTGGGAAACATTGAGACAATCTGTTGTTGAGATTACACCAACTCATTCATCTCAAAATGAATGAGCATCACAAGAAGAGGATTCTCAGGAAAAAAATTCTGAATCTCAAGAAGAATCTCAAGAAGAATCTCAAGCAAAACCTGCTGAATATAAGCCAGAACCAATCACCGAAAAAGTACAAGAAGAATTGAATGAATTTCAAAAGGAAGCATTCGAGGCTTTTAAAAAACAAACACTCGGTGAAAATGGAGAAATGGACGAACTTTCTTTCCGTCGCGGAATTGAATTTTTGTCGGAACTTTCTAATTTTTCAAACATTGAAGCGGAAAAAGGAAAATTTGACTGGTTGGACACAAAAGAAAAAGAAATGCTTCTCAAACAAATGCCCGCTGTTCAGGGAATTATCGGTTCTATTTTTGTAGAACAATTTTTCCGTGCTGGATATGAATTTGGTTTCAATGCTGATAATACCGTGATTGTAAAACCAAAAAATGCTGGTCAACAAACAAAAGCTCGTGAACTACAAACACAGCTGAATAATCAAATTGCTCGCAATCCTCATCTTGCAAATTCGCTTAAAGCCGGCCTTCTCTATAACAATCAGGATTTGCTCACATACTTGCGAATGAATGCTACTTCTGACGGAAAAGAAATTTCTGAAGATGCACAGAAACCAGAAAATTTTATAAAATTTTTGGAAGGGCGTAATACTGATTCTGCCAAGGCTATTTTGGCAAGCCGAAATTTTTTCAAAGATTTGAATTGGGAAGGACATTTGCATGCGGCGAGTTATGTTCCAAATTTTTCGAAAGAATTATCTGTGATAATGAGTGATCCAGCTGCACGCGACATGGTGCAAAATGCAGAAAAAAAATTGTCAAATAATGAATATTATCGCAATGGTTTTACGGCTTTGGCGGGAACTGCGACTGGATATTCAACACAAGAGAAAACGTGGGAAGATTTACGAAACCAATTTTCATCAAAACCTGTTTCTACTACGATGGAAATGGGGGGTAAGGCATATGGAGAATGATTGAAAGCACTTTTTACAAGCCCAAGCGCTGCTCTGGGGACAGTGCTCGGTGTGCTCGCGGCTTTTGTGTTTGGTGGATGGAAAACAGGTTTAGCAACATTAATGTTTGGTCCAATAGTTGCAGGTCTTTGAAATCAATGATATGATTACTTTTTTGGAAAAGAATCAAACGAAGGAAAGAGCGAAGTACCACCACCATCTCCTGAAGCTACACGACAAGCTATAGCAGGTGCTGTAACAGATCTTCAGAGAAATAATTATTTTAGGGGTACATACGGAACTGAGAACCTGAGAGAAAAACAAGAATTTATTCAATCTTTTGATAATTTTAATTTTAAGGCGCTATCAGATTATGTGGCAGCTCGTAAGCGAGGCGAGGATGCAGTTCTTGAAGGGCTTAGCGATTCACAAAAGGCTGCACTACAAAAACCTGAAAATGAAAAAATTCTTATTCAAGAAATTGAAACACTTACAAAAAAAGTGCTTGAAAAAAATCCATGACTACCAGAGAAGGAAATTCTTGAATGATTAGGAAAATTGACTCTTGCCGATGTAAGAAATATGGCACTTATCACACCGGAACAAGAGGAAAAAACTGCGCGTGATCTAGTTAAGAAAGTGGCTGATAGTAATCCTTCATGAAAAAAGCTAGACGCCGATTTTTGGGATGAATGGTCTACTATAAAAGGAATTGCTTCAGCTCTGTTGTATTGGGGTATTGGCTCTATTCCTGCTGCCGGTATTTTGTATTTACTAAAATGAAAGGCTTCACCAGGATTTGTGTCGAACGTTATAGCGGTTTTGGCTTTTCCAACAACAGCTTCTTATAGGATTGGTAAAAATTCGTGGGATAATCGAAAAACAGGAAATTTAGATAATGTCTCCAAAAGAGAATTTAATGAATTATTAGCTGCACGAGATAAGCTAAAAAGTGAATTTGGATTAATGGATAGAACTAAAATCACGTCAACTCCAAAAGGAAAAGTGGCGTATGAGAATTACCAAACTTTGAAAAAACTTATTGCAGAAGTTAGGGCTTGAAAGATAAATCTAGCCGATATTGATATGGTTGCACTCAAGAATGGTATTATTCAGAATAAAGATGGTCATCCATTTGATAGATCAACAGGCACTTGGAAAAATCAAAATGTCGAAGAGAATTCTAGTGTAGTGAAAGAAGATGCTTCAAATCCTAATAATCAAGATACAACCACAGAGAAAAAGCCAGATACAACCACAGAGAAAAAGCCAGATACTACAACTCAAAATTCAGACTCTACAGAAACTCAACAGTCAGATAATGAAAAGAAACCGTCAGATGCCAAAACGAAAGAAACACCTGCCAAAACTCCAAATCAAAATGCCGAAAATAAACAGCCAGATGCTAAAACTCCAAATCAAAATGCCGAAATTCCAAAAACACCTGGCGAAACTTCAAAAACACTTCTCGAAATTCCAGAACCACGTACAATCTATTACAATATAGATGGAAACCAAGTACATATTTCAGTTAATGATTGGCCACGCTTTCAAGAATTAAGGCGGCAACTTGCAAGTGGCATTCCTCTTGATGACGATTTAATTAGAAAGATGAAACCTATCTTGGCAGAAACACATTTGCCAGATGGTACTAAAATATTTAATGATGAAACTAAATTATCTCATCAACTGGACGATATAATGAAACATCATCGAGGAAAAGAAATAAGTTCATTAAATGATGTCCTTAGACTTGTACTTCATACAATAAGATAATACAATATGTCTAAAAATACCAAAACATCTCGAGAAAATTCTATTGAGTCGTACAATCAAAAAATGTTACGGGTTTCATGAGAATTTCGTAATGTTGGTTTTAGTGCAATTGATTTACGATGACAGGGAGCGCAGTATGTTCGAAGTAATTTACAATCAGCTGTTGAACTGTTTTTTCAGAGTTGAATTTTTTCCTTGGAAAAGGATTCACCCGAACTTAAACAAACCATCGATATAATTTTTCAAAAAATTTCGACTCACCCATGAGTGGAAATGGAGAAACTTAAAACAGCCGAAATTGTTGATGCGGTGCTTATTTTGGAAAAAACCGATGGCCAGCGAATCTCTATCAATCTTGAAGATTTGTGGCGAGAAATTTTTTTGGAACCACAAAAAGCTGAAGTTCAACGCCAGACACGCGAAGAAGAAAAAAAATTACAGGAAAATGTTTCTAAGGAAGCTTTTCTCGGTGGAAGCGTTGTTTTGGAATACAGTGCTCTTGGCACGCTCGCGGTCGGTGGTGCTGGAACGGCTGGATACAAAATGCTCAATATTGGGGAAATGTGAGCGCCTACCGATGGTGAACGCGTGATGGTAAAATCGTTGCTTGCAAAAATGGAGGACGGAAAAACGGTTCGCATTCGTCTGAAAAAACCGTATGTCGGGACAAAGGCAGACTTTCAGGATGCTATTGGGAAAATTCTTGCGGATGTAGATATAGATTTTGATCCAACGACAGAAAAAATTTTTTCTCCAACAGATCGTATTTTGCAGGCGCTTAATGATGATCTCAATAATCTTACATATGAAAAATATTTGCAAGAAAATCCAGATTCAAAAAAAATGTCTTTGGAAGAATTTGAGAAATTCAAAAGTGAGACGATTCGTAAAAATGATCAAGTTATTAAAGATTTGCGTGCTGGAAAAATTTCAGCTCGTCATGCACTCAAATCTACAGCACTCAAAGTAGCATCACATATTGCGCTTTTTCCACTCTTTGCTGTTGAATTTCATCGTCAACAAACTCCTGGAAATATGATTGAGGCCGTCTTGGAAGAGGTGTGATTCGCATTTGGTATGCGTGCTGGTGCTTGGGTGGGAAGAAAATTACCAGGCTGGCTCAAAATTCCATGATCGATTATATGAGGATTGGTATGAGGTATGGGGACGGTAGTATGAGGCCATATGGCCGCAGATGCTTGGCTTGATACCAACCGACATAAATGGCTTCATTTTCAAAAAGCAAATTATTCAAATGAGCGATCAGTTTCATGACATGTGATTTTTAATCTTGGTGTGAGTGAGTGACTCGGAAAAATCAACGATGCGTGGCGCTGGGTTGCTGGTAACAAAACACAAGATGGAATTGATATTGGTATTGATAGGACGGATATTAAAAATCCTTTGACAGGAAATCATTTGTTTACAATCCCTGAAGTGTCAATTTTTCAAGATAAAGTCACGCTTGGAACAAAGCCATGGGAATGGATGCAAACCGCTGCAAACCGCGATGTTAATCGTTGGAATGAATATGTTGATCGCTACAAGATTTCTCTCACACGAGAAATATATGAGCTCCTTGGAAAATATCAGCGCAGCGAAGGTGCTTTCTCAGATACTCAAAAAATTCAACAAGCCTGAGGGAAAGAAAACCTTTTGGAAAAAACATTAGACGAAATATTAAGATGAGGTGAGGAAGGGGATGTATTTGCAACTCAGATTACCGCTTTGAAAAATGGAATCATGGCAGAGGTAAGAAAGAATTCTCCAATCCCAAATTCTCTCATCAATGAATATATTTCCAAAAGTGTCGGAGCTATGAAGATTGATGAAACACTCTTTATCAAATCGCGCGAGGAGGCGCTCAATCGAGCTGAAAGCCAAATGCAAATGGATATTGATACTTTTCCAAATATGACCCCAGAGCTTAAGGCTTATATCAAGACGATTCCTGAACGGATACTTACACAGAGGGATTTATACGAAAACCAATATGAAAAACACATGTATGAATCCATGCTCAAAAATGAAACAATGATGAAACTTGGTGATACTGAAATTTCTGTCGGAAATTATTTTGCGCTTTGGCTTGAGAGCGCCACCACTTGGAATCAAGAAAAATATTTTCTTTCCCAATTGAAGGCCGGAAATACAACAGGTTTTGAATGGTCTCTCTAATATTTAAAAATTATGACAAATGTTGAAAAAAAAGTGGAATTTAAAGATATTCCACAAAGCGTAAAAAACGCACTTCCTGACTCAAATGAATACCAAAAATTTGAAGCGGCTCGTAATAAACTCCAATCGCAGACTGATATTTTGCAAAAAAATACAGAAGATCGTCTGGCTGCTCTCAAAAATGAATTGCCACCAGATATCCGAGCCAAAGTCGAAAACCTTTCCGATTTGGTCGATGCTGTTGCTGTTGAGGACAAAAACCTGCTTGAGCAAGCGGGGGGTGCTCTTTCTGAAAAAGCTGCAGACTCATTGGAGGCTGTTTATGATCAAATTATCGGTTCTGATGATACGATTAAGACTGACAAAGATTCATTTTCTGGACTCAAAACCGCTTTTGATACTTTTAAAGAAAAAGGTTTTATCGAAGGAATGAAAGAAATCGGAAGTCAGCTCAAGGATTTTTTTGATAAAATTATAGCGATTTTTAAAGGTGGATTTGGTTGGGCGACTTTTGAAAAAATTGGAGATTTATTTTCTGGAACACTTGATACTGGGAAAAAAATTTCTGATGTTATCAAGTGGGCGAAAGATACAATTGGTTTGTCATTTTCAGAGGGCGCACCTTGGCGAGATGCGCTGGAAGATCGCAAACTGCTCGCGCTTCCGATTGGAAAAATTCGTGCTGGCATGTCGGTAGAAGATATTTCAAAAGAATTGGGAATCAAACTTTCGAATAGCGATGCAAAAACATTTTTGGATAAATTTTTTAAGCCAGAAAATTTTGAAAAAATTATTGCTGAATATAAAAATAAAACCAATACTTCCACAGTTGACGAAAAAATCGTGACGCTCAAAGATTTGGTTCTCAATCTCGGATAAAAACGAATATCTCTGGAAATTTCCAGAGATATTTTTATTTGCAAAAAAAAATTTTTCCGTTACAATGGCGACATATTTTAACTTTCAAAATATGGCAAATTCACTTAATAAAGTACAATTGATCGGAAATCTTACGGCTGATCCGGAAGTTCGCGAGACTCCAAATGGACAAAAAGTTGCGACTTTTTCTGTGGCGACAAATCGTCGTTGGAAGGACGCGTCTGGAATGACTCAGGAGCAAGTGGAATATCACAGCGTAACAGCTTGGCGCTGGCTTGCAGATATCGCGGAACAATACATGAATAAAGGAAAAAAAGTGTACGTGGAAGGATATTTGCAGACTCGTAGCTGGGATGATGCAACGACTGGTCAGAAACGTTACAAAACAGAAATCGTTGCTGATAATATTATCCTTCTTTCATCAGCTGGTGGTGCGAATACTGGTGGTGATGTTGCTGGATTCTCAGCCGCGGCTGGAGATGATCAGCCAACTCGTGCGAAAGCAAAAGCAGAGGAAGATATTTCCATCGAAGACATTCCATTTTAAAATATATATTTCAAAATAAAAAATCCCAATTGGGATTTTTTATTTATTTGGAGCTGCCGTTTCCTCATTGCCTGTATGCAAATAAACTCATGGCGTTGGTGTGAGGGCTTCTGGTGTAGGAGATTCAGAACCTTCTTCTACCACCTCTATTCATGCTATGTTATCATTTTCATCTTCTTTTTTTGCCCCTTCTACATTTTCATTATTGATTTGTTCGATAAATTCAATCAATTTTGCAGTGGTTCTTTTTCCGAGAATACCATCTTGTCCCGTTGCGACATCAACTGCCTCCATTCCAATACATTGTTGTAATTTTTGTACATTTGCCACGGTTGGTTTCGTAATGGCGGCTTGAATAAGTTCTCGAACTGTAGCATCGATTTGATTTTCATGATTTTTAAGAAGTTCGTTCCATTTTTCT
Organism: Candidatus Gracilibacteria bacterium GN02-873; assembly: GCA_003260345.1. Classification (GTDB taxonomy): domain Bacteria; phylum Patescibacteriota; class Gracilibacteria; order BD1-5; family UBA2023; genus GN02-873. The sequence continues at coordinate 117,631 of MORC01000002.1, forward strand.
ACTGCATTTTTCCATTCTGTTGTTTGGGTCCATCGTTCAGAAATTCTATCTCGACGTTTTTCTGTGAGAATGAGTTTTTTACTTGCGCTCGATGCGCGCTCGTAGTTAATAGTAGAATTTCCATTAGTCATACACTGAATACATATATCCGCCATTTCTTCAGGAGTTTTTGGTATATCGGTTGGAATAGTTACGAGAGGATTTATTTTATGAGTTTCTAAAAAATTTCTCATAACAGTCCATCCAGTCGCTCCTCAGACAATTCCCCAATTTTTTTTTAAAGAATCTATCAATTCATCTCTAAAATTTTTCAAATTCTCTCGTGAAGGAATTTTATTCATGAAAAAGTCTTTGACTTTTTGAGAAAAGCCAGGAACAGCTGCTTCCAACTGAGCTGCTGCTTCCTGTTTTGCTTCAGGATTATTGGTTGCTTCATGAGGTTTTTTATTTGAAGCTTCACTCACTGGCCGCGACATTTGTATAGTATGATGTTCTCCTGGCGCTTTCCCTTCAGCTCCATGTTTGTTATTAAACCACTTATTTTGTCGTGCACTATATCTCCAAGGCTCATTGTTTATAGACAAAATTTGTCAATCTCTTCCAGCTTCTGGAAATTTAAATGCTTCGTTAGGTTGTACAGATACTGTAAATCTTGCTTGGTCTGGCAATTTCTCAGGGAATGGCTTGTATTCGAGCGCAAGAGGTTGTTCCTTCTGAGCTGTTGCTTCCTTTTTCGCTTCAGGATTATTGGTTACTTCATGAGGTTTTGTATTTGAAGTTTCACTATTAGTTGGTACTTTTTTTGGTGTTGTATGTGGATTGTTTTCAGGTCGAATAGTTTGTCTAGATTCCCATTTACTGTTTGGTGAGGCAGTGAATTGATATTTATTTTGTAATGATCAATCAACTGCTTCTTTTGGTGTTGTATGTGGATTGTTTTCAGGTCGAATAGTTTGTCTAGATTCCCATTTACTGTTTGGTGAGGCAGTGAATTGATATTTATTTTGTAATGATCAATCAACTGCTTCTTTTGGTGTTGTATGTGGATTGTTTTCAGGTCGAATAGTTTGTCTAGATTCCCATTTACTGTTTGGTGAGGCAGTGAATTGATATTTATTTTGTAATGATCAATCAATTGCTTTTTCTATTTCTCCTACACTTACACCCTCTTTCTCAGCAACTTGCTTGATAATTTCGTTCTGTTTTTCTTTAGGAAGCCCCCTCCAACGTGCTATAAGTTTTGGAAAAAGTTCTGCCACTTGTGGGCCACCACGGAATGCAAGCGCCACCAATGCTCATTCTAATGACCATTCGAGCTTTCCATGTTCTGCTGCATACAGTGCTTGCATAACCACAATATCACCACCTGTAAGAACAAGACCTCTACTTCCTTGGAAGAAAACTTTTCCAAGAGCAGACGTTGCTTCGAAATCTCGGAAAACCAAACGCTTGAGAGGACCATCTAAGAATTTTCCCATTCCATGGAACGCACCGAACATTACAGCATTGTGCGCGACATTTTCCAAGAATGATCAAAAGTCTGTTGAGGCCTCACCTTCTTGTGACCATATTCATCGTATTGCTGCATCAGCCGATGTAAATACGACAGCATCAGCGGCAAACCCCAATTTTGCTTTGTTTGCAGCATCGAGCACTGCTGCGCCTCCTTTGAAGCCCAATTCGGCACCTTTCGCAGTAACCGAGGCTCCTGCATTCAATGCGCCACGAATACGGTTTCCGTTTTGAAAATGTTTGGCAGCTGCTGCGGTTCGCCCTATTGCTATGGCTCTAGCTCCCCCAGCAATTCCAGTTAATATCGCACTCGCACCCGCAGTAATAATAAATGATGCTATCATAATAGCGATGTCCCGTGTCAGTTTTGCATTTTCATCTGTAAAATTAAATGCCCCATAAAGTCCTTTCATATCATTATATTCCTGCAATATGACTGGCAGCTCCTCATCTCCATGTTGCTTGATATAATTATCTGTAACCTCAACGATAGTTGCAGTTTGGCGCAAGCTCTCAATCGCATCTTCTTTATTATTTTCTAGAATAGCACGATTTGGATCTCTTGGGTCGAGATGATTGATGGTGTCTTGAAAAACGCGTTCAGCATGGTTTCGGTTTCTGTTTGTATCTTCGAGTGCAATATTCAATTTTTTTTGTAGCGCTTCAGCCTGCGAAGTCTTTGCTGTTTCTAGGTGTGTTTGCCCAGATTTTACCATGATTTCTCCAGCGGCTGTTGTATTTCCCATAGCACGAAGTGCTCCAGCAAGCCCCTCATTGGTACTTATTACTTCTTCTACGGTTACTCCTTTATATTTTCCATTGATAAATTGTCGAGCATAACTGACCGCATCCTCGATCTTATTTTTCGAGAGAAGCTCATTGGTATGACGAATTTTTTTTCCAATTTCTCCGCTTTGTTCTTTTTGTTCTAGTACGAGCAAAAATTGTTGCAATCGAGATTTTTGCTGTGCTTGTGTCTCATTGAGATCAGCGCGTTCAGTAGAATCTTTATTGTCTTGCAAAATCATCGCCGTCATTGATGGACCAATAATCTTTTGTAAAAACATACGCTGAGACATCCGTGTTTTTATGGTTTCAAGATTTGCTGAACCATCAGTCTCAATATAATTGAGCGGTGTATTGATGATTTTATCCCACCCATTTGCATTATTGTTTTTACTAAAACTTTCCAAAAGCATTGGACGAATGGCCTTCATCTGCTCTTGAATAGTTTTTCGAGTATCATCAAGAGAAGCTATGTGTTTTAACCGTGAACCAAATGATTCCTCAGCATTACCGCGAGAAAACCTCGTAGCATCATTGATATATAAATCTAATTTTACAATCGCTGCCAAACGCGCCTTGAGCTGCTCTTCACTCAGATTGAGTGCCCGCAATTTTTCGGCTTCGCTTTTTGGAAAGCGCTCCAGCATCGCATCAATATTACTCTTGCGTCGAGTTTCAGGTTTTTCTGTTGAGTTTTGTACTCATTCTGGTACTTTTTTATTAAAATATTTTTGTACTAAGAAAAAATTCTTCATAAAACAACTAAAAATAATAAACATTCTCATCGTAGCACAAATTTTTTTCTCTGTCAAAAGAAAAATAAATTTATACAAAAATTCGCTTGACAAACTTCTTTTTTATAAAAATATTGATTTCCAAAAATTTTTCCCATCAAAAAATCCCTCTTTCGAGGGATAAAATTATACATTTTCTTCCAATGCTTCAGCTGGGATTTCAACTGGTTCTGCTGGTGGAACATAGTTTGGATCAAGGGCTTTCAAAGAAAGTCCGATGCGTTTTGCTTGAGAATCAAAAGTGATAATGCGAGCTTGCATCATTTCTCCAGTATGAACTTTTCCTTCGATTCCTTCCATCATATCCGCTGGGATTTCAGAAAGGTGAATCAATCCAGAAATTCCTCCGTCAAGTTCCAAGAAAATTCCGAACTGAGAAAGACGAAGAACTGGTGCTTCGATAATATCTCCAACCTGATATTTATCAGCAAGAACCTGCCAAGGATTTGCTTTCAGTCGCTTGATAGAAAGAGAGATTTTTTCTCCTTCGATACCAATAATCTGAACAGTTACCTTGTCACCAACACGAGCGTATTTGTGAGGGTTGTTCACGTGTCCCCAATCAATTTCAGAAACATGTACGAGACCTTCAACTCCGTGGAATGTAACGAACAAACCATACGTCAAAATTCCAGAAACCGCTCCTTCTACCACATCACCAACCTTCATTGTAGAAAGTGCCTGTGAACGCTGTTCTTCGATAGCTGCTTTTTCTGAGAAGATGATTTTCTTTCCAGACTGATCAAGATTGATCACACGAACTTGGAATGGTTTTCCAACGAGCTTGTTGAGCTGTTCAAGAATTTTTTCTGGGTTGGCATTTTCCACACGAGGGTAGTGGATTGGAGTCAACTGAGAAACTGGGATGAACCCCTTGATTCCATCAAGATCGATCAAGAGACCACCCTTGTTTGCTTCGTTTGGAACCACTGTGATGATTTCTTTTGTATCAAAATTTGAGTGAAGTTTTTCAATCAATTTTGCCTGAGAAGCCTTACGAAGAGAAAGGTGAACGAGCCCAGAGTGAGGATCGTTGCCAATAATAATAGATTCAATCTTATCACCAGCCTTAATAGTTCCTGCATCTTCTGTTGAAGACTGCATGTGGTTTCCAGTAATAATACCAGTAAATTGTCCATCAAGGTCAATCAAAATCATCTTCTGATCAGCCACGATAACTGTCCCGCTTACAACTTCACCAACATTGAATGACTTAATTGGTTCAGCCGATGCAAGATCTTTTGCAAAATCTGCCATAAAATAAATTTTAAGAAATAAAATGTTACGAAAATAAAGATATAATTGTAACAAGAAATCGCCAATATTTGGAAACTTTTTGTTAAAATCATCAAACGAATCCCCAGCTTACTGGGGAAAAGTATAAATTTCAGAAATGGGGCGACCGATGGGGCTCGAACCCACGACCTCCAGATTCACAGTCTGGCGTTCTAACCAACTGAACTACGGTCGCCACAAAAGCCCTGGGATTATACGAAAAAAAATCAAATTTGCAAAATTTTTTTTAAAAAACTTACTCATCGCGCTCTGAAACCAAAATTGGTATCAAATGAGAATTATTTGCAAATATAAGAATTTTCCATATAATAGGGGCCTCTTTGAATAAAAGAGACTTTCAAATTTGGAATTTTTATTTATTTTAAGGGAAAAAATTGAAAAATATATTTTTGAAAAAATACTATTATTGAACAAAAAATATATTCGTCAAGAGAAAATTCTCGCGTTTCTCAGAAAATTCTGCTACAATATTTTCGAATTTGAAAAAATTCTGTCTCCTGCTCATATTTTCCTAGAAAATATTTGCGGTCGAGCTTTTATTTCTAAAATTTTTGAATGCAAATTTCTTCTTCTTTTGCTCTGAAAAATTCAACTCATAACCGGGTTTCTCTGCTTTTGGATCGAGATTTCGAGACATTTCAACGCACAAAAACCCAAAATTCCTTTTCTCGATTTTATTCTTCAATTTGGCGTTTTTTTGCGAACCTTTTTCAAAAAAAGCCGATTTTTTATTTTCTTCTTTTTTGTGGTGCGTTTTTCGCGGTTTCAGTAGAAGCAGCGATGGCCGCTGAAACGAAAACATTTATCGCGACGGCGTATTATTCGCCAATGCCAGACCAGGCAAAATATTATACAGGAACATATGCCGGTGATTTGGCTCTCAATGGTGGAGGTAGCAAGGCTTCGGACGGAACGCCTGTGTATGTTGGAATGATTGCCGCTCCGAAAAATTATACTTTTGGAACAAAAATCAATCTTGATGGTATCGGTGTAGTGAGCGTTCATGATCGTGGTGGTGCCATTGGTGCTGGCGATGGATATGACCGCATCGACATTTGGATGGGATACGGTGACGCTGGGCTTGCTCGCACGCTTGCGTGGGGTCGTCGCGAAATCACTGGAACGATTGTAGATAGTGGAACTTCCGTTTCACTCGATCTTGAAAATATCCTCAATAATGCTCCAAAAGCTGGCGATTTGGCTCTCAAAAAATTGCAAACAATCGGATATAATACTTCTGGGCGCACTTTCTCTGATGTGATTTTACAATTTCAGCTTGATTATGGGGTGATCAATTCTCGCACAGATGCTGGCGCGGGAAATTATGGTCCAAAAACTACCGCAAAACTCAGCGAAGTATACAATAATTTTCTCAAAAATGGGAGTGTTCAGACTCCAAAAGTAGAATCTTCGGACGAAAAAAATCTTCCTTCGACACAAGAAAATTTGAATGCAAACAATTCTTCTGACGCAGAAAAATTGAGTGAAAATATGAGTACCAATTTTTTCGGAGTAACGGATGAAAAAGTACAAAATCTCCAAAATTTTCTCAGACAATCAGGATATTCCACAGATAACAATTCTGGAAAAATGGATCTTTCAACCCTTCATGCGCTTCGAAAATATCAGTCTGCCAAAAATATTGGACAAACAGGTCGCGTTGATCTTCGTACACAAATTACGATTGCGAGCGATCTTTCAAAATAATCCTTCGGGATTTTTTTGTTACACAAAATTCTCTCAGAAAAATTTTTGAAAAACTTGAAAAAACGAAAAAATTTTTTATTATATCAGTCGATTTTTAAAAAAATTTTTATGAAAGTTTGTGTTTTTGATACGGAAACAACAGGATTTCCGGTTCGCGATGGTGCGCTTGAAAATCAGCCGTATATCGTGCAATTTGCCGCGATTGTTGGGGAAATCGATGAAAATAATGAATACAAAGAATTGGAACGCTACAATTTTTTGATAAAACCGCGAATTTCGATTCCATTTTCTGCGTCGCAAGTACATGGAATTTATGATAAAGATGTTGAAAATGAGCCGTACATCGAAGGAAAGATTGACGAAATTATGCGCGTACTCAATAGTGTGGATGTGGTCGTTGGACACAATGTTTCGTATGATGAGGAAATTCTTGGATACGAACTGGAGCGCCTCGGTCGAACGGGTGAATATACGCCATCACAAGTCGTTTGTACGATGAAAAGCTCGACACAATATTGTAAATTGCAGGGTCGTGGAATGTCCTTCAAGCCGCCAAAATTGGCTGAATTACATAAATTTTTATTCAGCGAATTTTTCGAAGGCGCGCATGACGCGATGATGGATGTGGAAGCGACAATGCGTTCATTTATCGAACTCGTAAAACGTGGCGTCATCGAGCTCGAAACCTCAAATGTGATGCGATTATTTTAAAATAAAAATCCCAAAGCGGGATTTTTTGATTACAATTTTTAACAAAATAAAAAATTCCCATATGACAATTTTTTATTTTGTTAAAAATTGTCATATGGGAATTTTGGAAAATGCTATTAGCGTCCAAGACCTTGACCTTTTGAACGGTAAAATTCACGAATAATAGCACTCTCACGAATCTTTCTTTTAGAAGGAGCTTTAGAATGAGTTTGTGCATTACGAAGCTTATTCGCTGTACGAGTCTGAAAAAAAGACTTCTTGTATCGAAGAATAAGTTTTTCGTTTGTTTCACCTTCTTTCTTGATAGAATAGCAGATCATAGACGAGTAAAAAATTAAATACCGAGAAATTTTATCAAAAGATTTGATTTTGTCAAATCTTTTTTTCGTAAACTTGGTAAAATTTTTGCATGTGCCAAAAAATTCTGCTACAATGTTTTGGACAAATACAAAAATATTTCAAACAAAAATACATATGAATCTTTCTGATCCGCTTCTAGAAGCTGAAAAATCAATTCTAGAAACTCCAAAAACACAAACAAAAATCAAAATTTCTCGCGCAAAAATTCTTTTCACAACACGACCAAAAACTTTTGTGCGTCAACTTTTTTCGAGTGCCAAATTTTTTGTAACTTATATTGCACTTTCAACAACGATCTTTTCAGTGATGATGGGTGCCATGAATTTTAACGCGTATAGCGCTCGAGTGGCGCATTGGTTCAATCCTGATGCGTATGCGCATGCCGGTGAAAAAATGAATGATATTCTCAATAATTCTCACGCTGAAATTGCGGGTGCAAGACAAACGGAGGAAGATATTGAACAGCGCGCGATGATTGAAGAAAAAATTGCGGCGCAAAACCCAGAAATGGTGTATTCTCGAAAATATGCTTCAGAAAATTTGCTTTCCAATGTGCCTTTGCAGTCAGCAGAAAAAGCTTCATTTTCGGTAGCGCCACAAGAGAATCGTATCGTAATTCCGCGCCTTGCGAAAAATATTCCGCTCATTGACGTATATCATGACAAAAATACGCCATTTGAAGAAATGCATGAAATTTTCAAGCAAGAGCTTACCAAAGGAATTGTTCGATATCCAGGAACAGCTCGTCCTGGCGAAAAAGGAAATGCCTTTATTTTTGGACATTCTTCCAATGTTCCTTGGATTAAAAGCGATTACAATGATGTTTTTGCATTGCTTGACACACTTGAAGATGGTGATGAAATTATTGTATATTATAATCAGAAAAAATTTGTCTACAAAGTGACTGACCGCACGACTGTAAAGCCAGGCGATACAGAAGTGCTTAACGCTCGTGACCCAAATAAAAAAGAAATTTCTCTCATGACTTGTTGGCCAATCGGAACAACGCTTGAACGGCTGATTATTTTTGGAGAATTGGTTGAAGAATCCGCATCATAATCATAAAATATGAATTATACTGGAATTTTTACATATAATACTTCGGTGCTTCTCTCAGCACCAGATAATCTGATCACGGCCATAATTGCTGTGGTTTTGTCAATAATTTTTGTATTGATCGCACGATATTTTTTGTTGGCGTGTGCTGGGCTTTTTCTTTTATATCAAGACAGAAAAAAATTTACGAATCGTAAAAAAACGCTTTCTGATTTGGTTTTAATGAAAGATATTCAGACAGAGCTCGAAAAAGAAATCGAACAAGCGACGCTCAAAGCAGCTTTTCAAAATTAAAAATTGCTTTTTCAAAATTTTTTCCTATAATACAAAAACTTTTTAAATTTTGTATTATGAAAACAGCTCTACAAGCAAAAGTTGGGACAGTTCTCAAAATTGATGGAGATATTTTTCTCGTGATAAAACACGAAATGCGTCGTGGTGGACGCGGTGCAACCAATGTTACGATGCGCCTTAAAAACCTTATCCAGAACACAACTTCTGACCGCGTAATGGACGGAGAAGAAAAATTGGATGATGTAATTCTTGAACGCTCAAAGGCAGAATTTTTGTACCAGTCTGGTGATGAATTTGCCTTTATGAATCAGGATACTTACGAAACAGTGGAACTTCACGCAGATGATATTGGTGACGCCGCAAATTATTTGAAAGAAGGACTTATCGTCGATCTTCAGACTTTTGAAGGAAAATTTGTTGGTATTATTCTTCCAATTCGTGTAACACTTCAGATTACTGAATGTGAACCAACAGTTGCTGGAAATACAGCCGACGGAAAGGTAGAAAAATGGGCAACTCTTGAAACTGGCCTTCAGGTGAGAGTTCCAGGATTTGTAAACCAGGACGACCTCATCATCGTTTCAACAGAAGATGGCTCATACCTTGAACGCGCAAAATAATTTGACAAATAAAAATCCCAATTTGGGATTTTTTTGATGCAAGTTTTTTATCGTTTATTAGCGTCCTGCGCGTTGTATGCTTTGAGATATGTCTGCGTTGACGCGTTCATATAAGTGGAAAGATTATTTCTGAGGCGAATATAATCATCATAAATAATTGCAAGCATCAAGTGTGCCGGATACGCTTTTTCCATATCCATAAAAGTTCGAATCGCACGCGGAAGCGTCGCATCAGCACGATGAATTTCGGTTTCAAGTGCTGTTGCATAATTATTGTATGATTTGGTCCAAGCTTCAGAATCTCTCGCGATTGTAGTCTCACTTCCGGTTCCAATAGCTTTTTCAACATTTTCAACATATGCACGATCGGCTTCAAGAGTTGTGTCAAGATATGATAAATAATAACGATAATGGCAATATTGTCGCGTCGCAGAATTTACAATTTCTTGCATTACAGTCGTTTGATTAGCATCAGAATTATTGCACTGCAAATTATCTTTTTCTCGTTCGAGGCGAGTTTGCTCTTTGTTGAGTTGTGTCGTAATTTCGGAATTAGCTCCATTGAACGTACTTTCTACAGTTTCACGAAGCCCTTTGAGAATGCGCAAACGAGAATTAACAATTGCACACGAAAACAATGAATTCATCGTACTTCGATACTGGATTCTGGCTACTTCGAGTGTTTTAAATCCGGAAAAATCTCCCATTCGACTCATATCAAGTTCGCTTGCGAGTCGATTTTTTTCTTCTGTAGAAAGATTGGAAAGATTCTGCGTTCGAGTAATTTGATGATTCACAGCATTGGCTTTGAGTTCAGGATATTGAGGAATCGGGCGAATCGCATTATTTTTTCCCCAATATCGATCTGTGCTATCACAATAGGATTTTGCGCCATCAAGATACGACTGATAACTTTTAAAATCAGGGTTGTGTTCGCTCGGAATGATTTCGGCGTTCGCCGGGTTTTGCGTGAAAAAAATTCCAAAAATAACTCCAAGCACCATCATCGATGTTCAAATATTTTTTTTCATAAATTTAAGAAATGCGATAAATAATATCTTTTTCCACAAATTCTCGTTCACGCGCGTATCGAAGTCGAGAAAATTCTTTGAGCGCTTCACCGATTTTTGGATCTCATTTTTCAAGCCACGGTCGCGGAACATCCAACGAAAAACCTTGGCTTGGTTGGCCGTCCACCGACAATCGAAGTGCCGCCTGAAATTTATCCATATTCATAAAATCATGATTGGAATATACTGGCGCAAATTGTTCTTCCAACAATTTAGCATCTTCTGGACCGATTTTGTAACTCATCATGGAACCCACATTACCAAAAATTGCGTCTTTGAGATTGAGGCTAGATTTGGTAAGTGCGTCAGATTTTTGCAATTGCCCCAAATATTGGTGCGCAATAATCAGTCCAAGACGATATTTTCGCGCTTCCGAGAGAATTGACTCGATCGAATCCGTCACATAATTTTGGAATTCATCGATGTATAAGAAAAAATCTTTTCGCTCACTCGCGGGCATTTGCTGGCGCTTCATTGCCGCCATTTGAATTTTGGAAACGAGAATAAGACCAATCAGGCTCGAATTGATATCACCCAAAACCCCCTTGGAAAGTGTTGCCAAAAGAATTTTTTGAGTATTCATGACATCCGTAATATCAAACGCCGATTTTGTCTGACCGATAATATTTCGCATCAGCGTGTTGGTGATAAATGGACCAAATTTGGCAGCAAAAAATGGAATCATTTCAGCTTTTTCTCTGTCGGCCATCGCTGCATATGTCGTTTTCCACCAAGTTTTTACAATTGGATTTTTAATCGTTTGTACGCGTTCACGCTGGAAATTTTCATCCGTAAAAAGTTTAATCAACTCAATAAGCGTTCCACCTTCTGGATAATCCATGAGCGCGAGACAGCCATTTCGGAAATAATCCTGGATTCGTGGACCAAAAATTTCTGGTCCAAAAATTTTAATCATAATGCTCGTCGCCTCGCCAACGGCCATTTGTTTTTCATCATCAGTATCAGCTTCCAAAAGATTGAGTCCCATCGGACGACTCTGATCGGCTGGGTCGAAAAAAATCAAATCTTCCGCGCGAGTTTTTGGAATAAAATCCAAAAGTCCCGTCGCAAAATCTCCGTGCGGATCAAGCACCGCGAGCCCGCGTCCATTTCGCAAATCTTGGCGCGCCATCACCGACAAAATCGATGATTTTCCCGTACCAGTCTGCCCAATCACATAAAAATGTCGGAAACGATCTTCGTTCGACAAATAAATTTTTCGGCGCTCACCACGGAAAATATTATCCCCGAGATACAATCCTTCGTGCGGAATATTTGTTGGCGCTTTCACAACACGAAAATGCTGCCATTTAATTTCTGGTTGCTTATTATATTTGGAATGCGGAAAATGAAAAAGTGTCGCGATTTCTTCAATATTGAGCAAAAAATTTTTCTGCCACCACGCAAATTGTCGCAAAATAAAATATTGAATCAAAACCGAAAGCGATTTGTGGCGCATCGGTCGAAAGCGATTGTACGCAGGCGACGCAAATTGAGAAAATGACGAAATAATATTTCTGAGTTCCGCGTTTGCAATCGCATCATCATCTGCTGTCACAATAACTCGCACCATTACAAGAAATCCTGTTTTTTTCACTTTTTCTTTCATGAGACCTTCATCGTCAATCGGATCTTTTTCGTCGATTTCTGGCTCATCTTTTTTATTTTTTTCTTCGGGATCTTGGAAAAAAATTTCTAAAAATCCACGCATCCACACGAGCGGATTGAATGAAATATATCGGCGTTTTCCGGGATTTTTTTCTTCTTTTCGAATCATTTTTTTGATACGATTTTGCCAATTATCATCCTCAGGTTTGAGCAAAATTTGAATCGTAGCGGAAGTATTTTCGCTGAGGCGACCAAGCGCTGACAAAATCGCATTCATACTATCCGATTCGAGTTTTTGATACGTTCGAATTGGGAATTCGTCGCCTTTTTTGAGAATCATCGCCTCGCCCAACACGGATTTTCTGTTTTCAAAAATATTGATTTCGCTTGTTTCTTCGATGAGACAATCCGGATAAAAACCAATAATTTGCTTTTCAACGAGCAATTTGGATTTGCGTGGCACCACGATATAAAAATAAATTTCGTTCGCGTGCGCCGTATATTCGAAAGAAATATATTCCTGCCCCAGAAGCCAGCCCAAAAAATTCCCGCGATAGAGCGATTTGAGATTGGACAAAAGTTGCTCCATGAGAGAAATTTGTTCTTTAAAATCTCGAATTGTTTCCTTTTTTTCGTCGCTGTCGCTGTCTTTTCGAGCCATCACTACACGCAAAAAAGCCATTTCCTTCGAACGGCGTTTTGCGATATTTTTGCGATATTGCCACCAGAAAAAAAACAGAAGAGCAATCGTCGCAATGATGATGAGAAAAATTTTCCCAAGCTGCATAATAATGAATTAGAATGTGATTCCTTCGAGAATGAAAAATCTAAAAATTGCGTGGCTCGCGACGAGCAAAACCAGCCCAATCACGATATAAATAATAATTTTTTTCGCGCGAGAAATTTTTTCTTCATCACCCCCAGAAATAAATAAAAGCCAACCCGCGTAAATCGCCATCAAAATACAAAAAATCGTCAAAAATGTATTGAAATATTTGATAATATTGGCAAAAAGTTCCACCGCACCTTCAAATCTGGCCTCAGAATTGCTGGTACATGGCGTTTTCGCCAAATCCCAAACATGACCGCTCATTTGCTCACATTTTGGAACGCCGCTGTACAAAAGTGAAACGATTCGATGAGGAATTTGAATCAAAATAAATCCCACCAATGCAAAAATCAGCGTATTTTTCCCTTTTCCAAATTTTTCTTCGTCGCCTGACCCTGTTACGATAATATAAAATGCGTAAATCATCATCGCGAGGAATATAAATCCCGTAAAATAATATACCAGCCCCACGAGTGGTTCCAAAATATTATTCCAAAATTCCCATCCCCATTCAGCATCAATAATAACCGAAGTTCCATTGCTTGGATTTTTGAGAAGCGTCGCCCAAATAGAATACGCCATTTGAAGCAAAATCGCACCCGCTGCGGTCCAGGCAATATTGTATTTCCATTTTTTTACATCATCATCACTTCCGTCTGATGTGAACAATTTTATCACGCCGATAATCAAAAAAATTACCGCAATGAGCAACATGGCATTTTTGATTCCTTGCGCAATATTAAAAAATGTCGCACTAAGCGCATCATTTGCATTTGTGCTATCTGATTTGATAAAATAGCCTCCACCAACATCTTTTGTGAATTCATTAATTTGTTTGTGTTCCGTTCCTTCTGTTTTGATATTATTGGAAAGATTATTGATGGCGTCGTTGTTGTCTTGTGCATGCGCAATAGGCATCATCGTGACACAAAAACTTGCCAGCAAAATGAGAAAAATTTTTAAAAATTTCATACAAAAAAATTATCTCAAATAGTATAGCAATTCTTGCTCAAAAAAGCAAATTTCTTGCGCACTCTTCAAAAAAGTTGCATTTACAAAACTTTTTTTTATACTACAATTATAAAAATTTTTCAAAATATGCTTAAAATTGGTTTTTTTGGAACTCCAGAATTGTCTGCGTCGGTGCTTCGTGGGCTTTTGGAAAATGAAAATTTTTCCGTCGAATTTGCTGTGACAAATCCTGACAAAAAATTTGGCCGCGAGCAAACGCTCATTGCAAGCCCCGTCAAACAACTCGCTGAATCGTACAAAATTCCTGTTTTTCAGCCAGAAAAAATCCGAAATAATACCGAATTTCTTGCAAAAATTGCTGAGTATCAGTGCGATTATTTTGTCGTTGTGGCGTACGGAAAAATTTTGCCGAAAGAACTTCTGGAAATTCCAAAAAAAATGTGTATCAATGTGCATGGTTCGATTTTGCCCAAATATCGTGGCGCCTCGCCAGTTCAGTCCGCGCTTTTAAATGGGGAAAAAGAAACTGGCGTGACGATTATGCAGATGAGCGAAGGCATGGATGAAGGCGCGATGATTTGTGTTGCAAAAATTACAATTTCTCCAAATGAAACGAGCGTGTCACTTTTTAAAAAATTTGCCGAAATTTCCCCAAATGCTCTCATTGATGGGATTTTGTGATTAGAATCAGGAAAATATTCCCCAATGGAGCAAAATCACAGCGAAGCAACATATTGTACCAAAATTTCCAAAGAAGATGGAAAAATTGATTGGAATCAGGGTGCACGCGAGATTTTTCATAAATATCAGGCATATTCGCCGTGGCCAGGAATTTTTGATATTTACCAAGGAAAACGCTTATTATTCGAAAAAATTTCTTTTTCTGATACTATCGCGACTGACAAAAAAATATGAACAGTTTTTAAAGATTCTGATGGAAAAATTGCGATTGCAGCCCATTCTGGCGTGATTTTCCCAGAAATTGTAAAATTGGAAGGGAAAAAATCTCAGTCGATTTCTGATTTTATCAACGGAAATCGTGCATTTCTTGATTTTTCATTTAATTAATCATTTTTTCTTATGTCAACTATTTTTTCTAAAATTATTGCTGGCGAAATTCCGTCATTCAAGATTTATGAAGATGATTTTGTATTTGCATTTTTGGATATTTTTCCTCAACAGAAAGGACATACATTGATTATTCCAAAAATCGAAATTGACCATTTTTCTGATGTTCCGCCAGAATATTTAAACGCGATGCTCTCGGCCGCGCAAAAAATTTCCAAAGCACTTCAAAAAGCGACCCATTGTGCCCGTGTTTGTGCGAAATTTGAGGGATTTGAGGTTCCGCATTGTCATTTTCATTTGATTCCCGCCCACTCGATTGAAGATTCGAATTTTCAGAGTGTGCCTCGCGCTGATGACGCTGAATTGGCTGATTTGCAAGCCAAAATTATCCAAGAATTATCTTCCGAATTTTCCAATATTTCAAAATAATATGTATACAATTGCACTCAATACATTTCGCGAAATTCTTCGGTCTCGATTTTTTTCGATAACCTGTTTTTTTGGCGTTGTAATGCTCTTTGGGATTATTTTTTTTAATATTTTGTCACTTGATCAATCCCAGTTTATCGTGCCAGATTTTGGGCTTTCATTCATGGAAGTCACGGGATTGTTAATTATTTTGTTTCTCGGAAATCGCCTTTTGTCGCGCGAATTTGAAGAAAAAACAATTTATCTTACGCTCTTGAGGCCGATTAGTCGTGGAAAAATTATTTTTGGAAAATTTTTTGGATTTGCGGCGATTTTGCTGATTCTTGTGTTGATTTTGTCAACGATTTTGATGGGGTTGATGATTTTTTTTGAAGTGCCAGTGACGCTGATTTTTGGTTTCGCGATTTTGGGAATTTTTCTCAAATGGCTGTCACTTTTGGTAATAATTTTGTTTTTTTCGATTTTTTTGTCAGGCGGAATTGCGACTTTTGGAACGCTTGCGGTGTATATTGTGGCGCACAGCGGATACGCGCTTTTGGAGTATGCGACGACGCATGAGCAGGCTGTTATGGCGAGTGTGGGCCGTGGAATTTTATTTTTCTTTCCCAATTTTCAGGCACTCAATTTTAAAGAATTGATTCATTTTTCATTCGTGCCCAGTATTCATACTGTGTTAGTTTTTGCTTTTGCAATAGGATATATTGTCATTTTGCTTGGCACTTCGTATTATATTTTTTCCAAAAAATCTTTTGATAATATTTAAAAAATCCTCATACAAGGATTTTATTTTTTGATAAATTCGCCAACGATTTTCCCATCTTCCTTGAGGATTTTTTTGATTTTGATAGTTTTTTTCTCGCCGATTTGGAAAATAATTTTCTGATGACGATCGATAATTGCGCCCACGATGTTATCCACCTGAAAATCGTGAAATCGTGGCAAATACACGAGAATTTCCACACCCATATCGAGCTCCACAAAAATTCCCCAATCCGTCACGCCCGAGATTTTTCCGTCAAAAATCCCGCCAATATGAGCTTCCATAAATCGCAACATATAAATTTTGTCCACAGAATTTTCAATCATTTCGGCACGCTTTTCTGTCAAAGTAGCAATTTCGGCTGTTTTTTCTAAAAATTTAGTGAGTGATTTTTTATTTTTTTCATCCAATTTTTTTGCCAAATATTGCTTGATGGCGCGATGCGTCGCGAGATCGGGATAGCGTCGAATCGGGCTGGTAAAGTGTGAATAAAAATCAAGCGCCAAACCGAAATGTCCACTTCTATTGTGTGAATAAATGGCTTTTGACATTTTTGGAAGGATCAAACGAGATGCGTGATATCGTGCACTTTCATCGAGTTTTTCGAGATATTCAGCGATATGTCTTGGAAGAATTTTTTCAGATTTTTTGCGATTTTTCCCAAGAATATTTTCGAGAATTTGTATGCCTTCGTCGTTCGGTTCATCATGCACGCGCGACAAAAACGGAATTTTTCGTTTCGTGCACCATTTTGCCACCTCCTCATTGGCGAGCACCATAAATTCTTCAATCAAGCGATGTGCATCGTTGCGATCGCGTTTTCTGATTCCAATCGGCGTGTGACTATTTTTTTCAAAATCAAAATACAATTCCGTCGTCTCAAACGAAATTTTTCCTTCTTTTTTTCGTCGTTTTTTAATGATTTCGAATAATTCAAAAGCGCTGAAAATCGTGTTTTCCAGCAAGGTATTTTCAAAAGATTTTTTCTGAAAATTTTCAAAAATTTTCCCATATTCGCCACGATGTTGGCTCTGAATCAGGCTTTCAAAAATATCGGTGTGAAGCACTTTTCCACTTTTTTTGTCAATTTTCATCAGACAAGTGAGTGTTTTTTTCTCAGTTTCTGGCGTCAGACTACAAAGATGATTGGAAAGTGTTTCTGGAAGCATTGGAATCACTTTCTGTGGCAAATAAATACTCGTACCGCGCGTGCGAGCTTCGTGATCGATTGGCGATTTTTCTGTGACAAAATGGCTTACATCCGCGATGTGCACGCCGAGTAAAAAATTTCCATCATCGTATTTTGCGATACTGATCGCGTCATCAAGATCTTTTGCGTCCGCCCCATCAATCGTCAGTGTATACCAATTTCTCAAATCCACACGCTGTTCGGTTCCGCTTGAAAGCTGATTAAAATAAGATAAATCCGGATTATTTTTGAATGCAGGAATAAGATTTTTTTCGTCGGCGATGAGCGAATCTACTCGAAAATTCGGCTCGATTTTTTCAAATTTTTCGTACAAATTTTTCAAAAATTTTTCTTGTTTTCGAATCTCGGGATTCCATTTTTCAGGAATATTATGCAAAAATAAAATGCTCGCCACTTCACTGTCGTGCTCAGTTGCTTCAAAAATTTTCTGGATTTTCGCGAATTTTCCGTCCATCTCAAATTCTATCATCACATCATCACCAGGGAATTTTTCGAGAGAATTTTTCTCGATTCGAATTTTTTCAATGGTTCCAAAATTTGGCGCCAAAAAAATATATTTTCACTTTTTTTGTCCCAGCAGAATTTTTTGCGTTCGTTCCATGATTTTGAGAATCGCGACTTCCGCCATCCGCCCAGATTCCGATTTTTTCGTGATTTTTGCGAGCACAACATCGCCGTGCAAAAATTTTTTCTCCAATTTTCCACGCACGAAAAATCGCTCACTGCGAGCGTTCAAAATAATTTTGGAACCTTCAAAAAGAAGCTCTCCAACGAGATTTTTTGGATTTTTTTTCTTCATAATTTTAGACCAAAAAATCAATTTCTTGGTACGCAATATTTGCCAAAATCGCATCAAGCGCGATTTTGTGATGTGGAATAAAAGGTGATGGCAAAGCAGAAATCGGGAACCATGCAAGGTCGGTTGCCAGGTCGGGTTCGCAAA
Organism: Candidatus Gracilibacteria bacterium GN02-873; assembly: GCA_003260345.1. GTDB lineage: Bacteria > Patescibacteriota > Gracilibacteria > BD1-5 > UBA2023 > GN02-873. The sequence continues at coordinate 135,656 of MORC01000002.1, forward strand.
TCTCAGGAACACCTTCCCATTCGTCTATGAGTCCAAAATAACTAATTTTTGAACCAGAATTATTGCGATGAAAAACAATTGTTTCGCCCGAAAAATTATATTTTTTTGCGTAAATTCCAACTTCTTCGGTCAATTCACGAAGTCAGGCTTCACGAAAAAATTCAAAATCATCCACTTTTCCACCAGGAAAAGCCCAAAAATTGGGCCAAGCTTTTGCTTTGTGAGATCGTTTGATGAGGAGAATGTCGTTCCCGTTGCGACAAATAATATTAGAAGAAGCGGGAAGAAACGCACGAGTCATGCGTGCATTGTATAAAATTTTTCAAAAAGTGCAAATTTTCTCGCCTATCCAAAATTATAGTCATCAACATTTCCACGCATTATATTTTCTGCACCAACTCGTGGATTATAATAATTGTATAAAAGCTTGATAAGTTCGTCTTTTTTGAGTTCTTCCGCACGAAGTCCAATACTTTCAAGTGACATTTTAATGGTGCTGAGTCGCTCAGAATTTCCTTTATGAAGCTTCTGAACGCGACTTCGATTCGCACGAATATCCGCTACCGATTCGGTTTGAGAAATCGCCGACCAAAAACTTCGAAAAATCCCAAGAAAATCAGTTTTTCGCACACTTTCATTGTTTTCAAAATCGTATGGCACCACGATATAGAATTCTTTTTTCATAATCTGCGCCAAATCAATCAGCGTCAAAAGAAAATCGATATATTTGTATGTTTGCTCTTGAAGAAGCGGATTTTCTTGTTTGAGTGCGAGATTTTTGAGTTTGTTGATATAACTTTCGATATCAACGCGAAGCGAGCGAATAATGATCTGAATCGGAAAATTGAGTGCATTCAAAAAACGCTGATAGCTCATCAAAATCGCATCTTGCTCCTCAGTACTTTTGAGATTAAAATTGAGTGCATGGACTTTGAGAACCATACGAGACGAGCCGTCTTTCATAACGATGAGATTGTCGCGAATCTCAGAAAAAGGCATATAGCGCTGAACGCTCGTATCCTGATTCGGTTTTTTTCCACTTTTCACGGATTTTGTAGTTTTTTCTGCAACCATATTTTAGAGATTTTTGAGTTTTTCCGCGAAATCTTCGTTGTTCGCGATTGAGGAAGTAAAACTTTCTTTGGAAGTCGTTTGCACGATTTTTTCATTTGAAGTTGAAATGTGGCCAATTTCAAGTTCGGTATAACTATCGGTTCACTGCGACCATGGACGGGCTTTTCCATTGAGAGACATTCGCAAAAAATTGAGCGTGAGCGGTAAAAATGTCATTTCTGCTATTCGAACAAGCGCGATTCCAATGCCCATTCATGCCACAATAATTGCTGGAACGAGCGCGATTCCACCAATTCTTGATTCCAAAAATTGAAAGAGTGCGTAGGCGATTCCACCAAACGCCATCATAATCCCGAGCTGCCGTAAAGAAAGCCCAAGTACGATGGTATCTTCATTTTCGATTTGAATAGGAATTTTGTATTGCATAATTTTTTGTTTTTGAAAAGTATATACTATTTTTCGTAAAATCGCAAGAATTTTCTGATTTTTTTTGACTTTTTTGCACTCTCCCATAATATAAGGAAAATTTTAAAATATTTTTATGTATTCATTTGTTAAAAATCGAAAATTTGCGTATATTCTCGCAGGGATTCTTTTTATTTTTTCTGTTATTTCTCCATTTATTCTGCCATTTCATCAGGGAATTGATCTGACGGGCGGAGTGCAGGTCAAATATAATGTGACCAATATTGATACCGAAAAAGTAATTTCTGAAACGCGAGAAAAATTCATCGCTGAAGCGAAAAATACTCTTTCTCATGAAGAACAAGCGATTTTGACAGATTTTCTCGTGTATCGTATCACAGGTTCTGATGATTTTATGATTGAAATTGGTGTTGATGAAGCGATGACGACGGGCGACACGGCTACCAAAACAGCGTTTGTAAATGCAACCAAAGAAAAATTTTTCCACAATCTTCAAGAACTCTACAATAGCGTTTCTGATGGGAAAATCACCCAATCACAATATGTAAATATTGGTGCGTCATTTGGGGAATATATTAAGAATTCTGGATATATTTCGCTTACACTTGTGGTGATTATGATTTCCATTTATATTATGTATGCATTTTCTGGTGCGATTCCGGGAATGGCGAGTTGGCCGTTTGCGGTGGTAACTGGAGTTTCGCTTTTGCATGATGTGGTGGTGGCGTTTGGATTGTATGTCTTGACTTCAGCGATTTTCCCGGCATTTAAAATTGATATTTTCTTGATTACAGCGATGCTTACGGTGCTTGGATATTCTATCAATGATACGATTGTGATTATGGATCGAGTTCGTGCTACGCTTAAAGAAGAGAAAAAGAAAAATTTGCCAACAATTATTGACGAAGCGATTCATGGGACAATGCGCCGCTCGCTCTTTACCTCGCTCACTATTTTGATTGTTCTTCTTGCGATGTTTATTTTTGGTCCCGAATCTATCAAAGGTTTTGTGCTTGCAATGATTTTTGGAACTGTGGTTGGAACGTGGTCGTCAATTTTCTTGGCAGCACCAGCGCTCGTGGATTTGACGGATTTTGATCCCAACAAAAAAATCCCAAAAAAACCTCATCGCGATGAAGATGGAATTATTCTCTAAAAAAATCCCCAATTGGGGATTTTTTTATTTTGGTAATTTATTGAGGCCATTTTGAAACAAATATTGCCAGCGCTCAGGATTAGACATTTTGGCGGTTGGATCCTCGCGTTTTGCGCTATTTTCTGCATAAATATCTTGCGTATCGAGATCAGCGTTCCCATTCACATCTTCTTGAGAAACGACATTAATCACGGTTTCTCCAGGCATACTTTTATTTTGTGAAGCCTTGGCAACCTGCGTCCGATACGCGTTCGTTGAAATATATTTTTCCAAATTTTCTTTGAGAGCCGTGCGCTCCGCGATTTCCAAATTTTGCTTTACGAGTGCGTCAGAAAAATTTTCTACTTGAAATTTTTGGATTTGAAAAACAATAATTTTGTAAATTAAAGAAAAAATCGCAAAAGCCAGAAATGCTAAAATGAGGCGATGATACTTATTCATTTTTTTGAATTTTTTCGAAAAATAGTGTATACTTGCTGTATCATATTTATTTTTTTGATAAAATCCAGTTTTTATGAAAAAATTTTTTCTCGCCATTTCCGTGATTTTGGTGACCATATTTATCACAGCGATGGGCGTTTCCGCCTACAAATACTATCACGCTATTCACGCCGATGATCCCATAGATCCGTATCTTTTGGTGGATTCTGGCGCGGCGCGTATCGTGCGTGGTGACGTGACTATTTCGCTTTCTGAACACGAAAAATATTCACTTAAAGAAAAAGATACGATTATTACACAAGAAAAATCCGAAGCAACGCTTTTTTGGCCGGATCGCTCTACGACGCAGCTTGGCGCTGAGACGACTTTTGCTATCAATAAAATGCAGGTCGCGGAAGATTATTCCAAGATTGAACTTGAGGCGACGCTGATGCAAGGAAAAATTTATACTGACATGATTCGTACGCTGTATCCAGGTTCTCGAATGTCGGTTCGTGTTCCTGAACACAATATCGTGGCGGGCGTTCGTGGCACGGTTTTCTCGCTCAATTTGATGGAAAATTATATTCATTCAATTGACCACGCAGTGATGCTGGAGAATAATTTTTTCCAATCTTCGTTGTTACTCCCAGGAGAAATTGCTTCTGCATCGAATATTTTTGAAAAATTGGGTCGCGAAGTTCTGGATCAGATTTGGGAAGATGCGATGACGCTCAAAAATGAGGCCTACAAATCTGTGCGTGCCGATGAAATGGAAAATGCATGGAAAATTCTTGCGGGTAATTTATTAGAAAAAAATTATTGGGATGAATTTATGCGATGGATTTTGAGTTTTTTCGATGCTTTCAAAGAATTGGAATTTGTGCGCGCAGTTTCTTCTTTTGATACTGATGCGATTCTCAAAATTCCGAGTGATGCGCTTGTCAAAATATATCAAAACCTCAAAATTGGCGATTTTGCGCTTGAACGTGACATTATTCGTGGGGCGATTTTTGAAATTTCGAAGGCTGATAAGGCTGTGCAGAATTGGCTTGAAATCTTGTCTTCTGAGTCACTTTGGGATAAAATGCAATTCCCAAATCTGGATTTGCATAATTCTCAAAAAATTTTGAATGATTTTGCACAAAATTCCGCTCTTGATCTTGATGTGATTTTCAAAAATCTTTCTGAAAAAAATTATGCCGAAGAAGTTACTAATAGTCTCAAAAAATTGTTTCCATAAAATCCTCAAAATGTTGGTTTTTTTAAATTTTATGATTTTATTCTTATGAAAATTTTTGAACAAATTTCTGATGTTTGGCTTGGAATCATTTGACTTAAGGCATTTGATTATTATAAAGGGATGGAATGGAACTTAGCTCCTTATTGGGGTTGGGATTATATTCTCTTTTCATTGTGGACTATTTTTACTGGTAGTTCCGGTATGTTGATTATTGATGAAAAAGGATTTATTGAGATTCTTAGTATGGCTGCTATACTTTGAATTCTTCTTGACTTCCTCATCCTTTCTCGTATTTCCTCCAAAAACACTCAATTCCTCCAAGACAACCCTGAAAAACTTCCAAAAAATATAATTTTTATTATTTTCTTCACTTTTTGGAGAATATTTTTACCAGATATTTTTATAGTAAGCTCGTTATCAGCACACTATTTCCGAATGAACTTGAACAAAAAACAAATTTTTCTGATTTCACTTTGCGCTCAGAGCGTCCGTATTTTGATTCTTGCAATCATATATTTTGGTATTTCTATAAATTTTTAAAAATCCTATTTTTGGAGGATTTTTATTTTTATAAAAAATTTTGACTTGACATTTTGTAAAAAATCAAAAAAAACTTTTGACATTTAAAAAAAATACCATATAATCCACGAGCTTTTTATTTATTCGTGAAAGTACTTTCATCACTGAAAGTGAAGTTGCTAACACTATTTTCTGCGGAAAATACATTGGCAACCTCTCATTATTTGTATATATTTTTTATATGGCAGGTATTATTGCAAAAAAAATCGAGATGACTCGCGTAATCCATAATGGGGTTTTTACGCCAGTTACTCTTGTTTCTGTGCCACAACTTCAGATTGCACAGATTAAAACTATCGAAAACGATGGTTACGCTGCTGTTGTAGTTCGCATGATTGACGGGAAAAAAGAAACTCTCCGTGAATTTGAACACACTGGCGCTTTCGAAGGTATGAACAAAGGTGATGCAATCACTCTTGATATGCTTGACGGCGTAGAGCTCGTAACGGTAGTTGGTACTTCCAAAGGTAAAGGTTTCCAGGGTGCTATGAAACGTTGGAACTTCTCGGGTGGTCCAGCATCACATGGTTCAAAATTCCACCGCGCTCTCGGTTCTATCGGTAACCGAAAACCTCGTCGTACAAAACCAGGGAAAAAAATGCACGGACACATGGGTCTTGACCGCATTACTCTTAAAAAGGTTCCAGTAGTTCTTGTAAATAAAGAATTGAATGTTGTGGCTCTCAAGGGTCCAGTTCCAGGAGCTCGTAATTCTCTTATTACTCTTGCATTCTAGCTGAATGAGAATTTCCATTCTAATTATTTAATTTCTATTCATTTCTATGAAAGCCCCTCTATTTGATAAAAACGGTAAACAGAAAGGTACAGTAGATCTTGAAGCTTCTCATTTTGGTGTTACACCAAATACAGGACTCATTCACCGTCTTCTTGTCCTTCAGCAAGCAAATGGTCGTATTGCCATTGCTCATACAAAAACTCGTGGAGAAGTTAAAGGTACTACAAAGAAACTCTTCCGTCAGAAAGGAACTGGTAATGCTCGTGTAGGTGATCGTCGCTCACCAATTCGTCGAGGAGGAGGTGTTACATTTGGTCCACGAAATACTCGAAATTTCTCTGTTGATATGAATCGTCAGGAACGTCGTTTGGCGCTTCTCTCTCTTCTTTCTACAAAAGCTTCTGAAGAATCTGTAAAAGTAGTTGAAGCATTTAACGGAGCAAAAACAAAGGATGTTGTAGCTCTTATGAACGCTATGACAGCAAAAAAACCTTTGGTTGCCATCACTCGTGATGAAAAAAATTCAGTACTTGGTGCATACAACATTGCAAACTCTCGTGTTGTGAATGTAGAATATTTGAATCCACATGATCTTCTTAAATATCAGGATTTGATTTTCTCAGAAGCTTCACTCAAGCACCTTTATGAACACTTTTCAAAATAATACCCCTGTATTATTTAGTTATTAAAAATTTTCCTATGAATTCTCTTTATTCTGTGATTCGTTCATTTGTGGTAACAAACAAGAGTACTGATGGAGAAATCCGCGGTGTATATACTTGTATTGTTGATGCAAATGCCACAAAAATTGACATTAAAAATGCCATCCGCACACTTTATGGTGCAGAAGTTGCAAAAGTAAATGTTCTCAAAACTCGTGAAAAATTTCACTTTACTCGTCAGGGTGTACAACGAAAGCGAGGTATTCAAAAAAAGGCAATGATTACGCTTAAGGCTGGTCAAAAAATTGCAAATTTCGAGAAGGTTAACTAATCTCTCTCTTCATTATTATAACTCTCAATTTTATGCCGATTAAAAAGTATAAACCAACTACGCCTTCTCGTCGTTTTATGACAGGCTTAACATATGAAGAAATCACTGCTCATGAACCATACAAGCCACTTACAGTATATAAGAAGGCAAATGCTGGTCGTAACAGTGCTGGTCGAATCTCAGTTCGTCACCAAGGTGCCGGACACAAAAAATTGTACCGTATTGTAGACTTCAAGCTTGAAAAAGTTGGAATCCCTGCAAAGGTAGAAACAATCGAATACGATCCATACCGTTCTGCATTTATTGCACTTGTGTGTTATAAAGATGGTGAACGTCGTTACGTTTTGGCTCACTCAACTATGAAAGTTGGTGATGACGTTATTATTTCAAATGATGCAAAACCAGTTGCAGGAAATCGTATGGAAATCGGATTTGTTCCAACAGGACTTCCAGTATACAATGTAGAATTGATTCTTGGAAAGGGAGTGAATTCTATTCGTTCAGCGGGTGCTTCAGCTCTTGTGATTTCACAGGAAGGTGAATATACTCAGTTGAAAATGCCTTCTGGAGAAATCCGTTTGGTACACAAAAAATGTAGCGCTACTATCGGAGTAGTTTCAAACGAAGACTGGAATCAGGTAACGATTGGTAAGGCTGGCCGTTCTCGTTGGCTTGGTCGTCGTCCTACTGTTCTCGGTTCATCTATGAACCCAGTTGACCACCCACATGGTGGTGGTGAAGGACACCAATCTATCGGTCAGCGAAAAGGTCCAAAAACTCCATGGGGTCGTCTTGCTCGCGGTGTGAAAACTCGTTCTCGCAAGAGCACAGATCGTTGGATTCTTCGTACTCGCTCTGGAAAACTTCAAGGCTAATTCCATTTCACTCTAAAATTTTACAATTTTTCCTATGACTCGTAGTCTTAAAAAATGACCTTATATTGATCCTCGTGTAATGAAAAAAATCGAGAAACTCAATGAAACAGGTAAAAAAACTATTATTAAAACGTGGTCTCGAGCTTGTACTATTGCTCCAGAATTTGTAGGACACACATTTGGTGTACACAATGGAAAACAACATATTCCTGTGTTTGTAACAGAAGATATGGTTGGACACAAGCTTGGTGAATTTTCTTTCACTCGCCGCTTCATGGCTCACTCTGGAAATAAATAGTATTTTCAAGATTCCACATTTAACTTTATCTAAAAAATATGAAATCCTCTGTTCGAAATGTTCGCATCTCACCAAAAAAGCTTAATGTAATTGCTTATATTATTCGAGGAAAAACGGCACAGGAAGCACTTGATGTACTTCGCTTTATGCCGAAAAAAGGTGCAACTATTGTTCATAAAGTACTTAAAAGTGCTGTTAATAATGCTGTGCACAATGATTCTCAAAAAATTGAAGATTTGAAAATTGCTTCAGTGGTTGTAACTCAAGGAATGATGTATAAGAGAATTAACCCAGTATCTCGTGGTCGTGCACATCGAATCCTGAAGAGAACTTCAAATGTTGATATTACTCTTTCTGTATAATTTTATTTCTACTTAAAACCTATGTGACACAAAGTTAGCCCACTAGCATTTCGTATTGGATACATCAAATCTTGGAGATCAAACGGATTTTATGATAAAAAATCTTACGGTCGTCATGTTTCATCTGATGTAGCAATCCGATCTGTTGTTACGAAGCATTATAAAGGTCTTCCTCTGGCAAATATCTTCATTAACCACAGCGGAGACAATACTGTTTCTATCACAATCTATACTTCTCGTACGGCTCTTGTTCTTGGGAACGATGATGAAAATATCAACGCTCTTAAGGCACTTCTTGAGAAAAAATATCCAGAATATAACTTTACTCTTGAAGTAAAAGAAGTAAAAAAACCTGAACTTTCTGCTTCAATCGTCGCTGATTCTATTGCTCGTCAGATTGAAAAGAAAATGCCATACCGCCGTGTTATTAAAAACGCCATTGCTCGTACAATGGAAAAAGGAGGTCTTGGTGTGAAAGTAAAACTTGGAGGTCGTCTCAATGGTGCAGAAATTGCTCGTAAAGAAACTTACAAGGATGGTTCTATCCCTACTCAGACGATTCGTGCTGATGTTGATTTTGCTTATGAAAGAGCAGAAACAACCGCTGGTACTATTGGTATCAAAGTATGGATTTTTAAAGGAAATGTTTTCAAAAAATAATTTCTTCAAAATCTCAATTTATAATTCTAATAATTCAATCCTATGCTACAACCGAGTAGAACACGATATCGAAAAGCTCATCGTGGAGTAATCAAGGGAATTGCCACTCGTGGTTCTGAAATTGCTTTTGGGGATTATGCTCTGAAGGTTACAGAGGCTGGATACATCACTTCTCGCCAGATCGAAAGTGCTCGTAAGGCAATGATCCGATACCTTCGTAAAGGTGGAAATCTTTGGATTCGTATTTTCCCAGACAAACCTTACACTAAAAAACCTCTTGAAGTTCCAATGGGTGGTGGTAAAGGTTCTGTAGAAATGTACCGCGCTCCAGTAAGACCAGGACGAATTCTTTTTGAAATTGGTGATATCTCACCAGAAGTTGCTCGTGAAGCATTTACTCGTGCATCATTCAAACTTCCACTTAAAACGAAAATTATTCTTTCAAAAACTGATTTCTAGTTTTTCTCTTTCATTGGAAATACTAATAATTTCTCCTTTTAGGAAAAAAATTTGTGTTTCTTTTGTTGATTATATTCAATTTACTATTATTTTATGGCTAAAACTCAGAAAGCTACTTCAAATAAAAGAGTAGACGAACTCAAAGCACTAGAAAAATCTCAGCTTTTAGCAGAGCTTGCCAAGGCACAGAAAGAGCTTTTCGTTCTTACAATGAAGAAAGATCTCGGTGAACTTAAACAGACACATTTGATCCGTGCAATGCGTAAAGACATTGCTCGCATCTCAACATTTCTTTCGTCATCACTCTAATTTTCTTCTTTATTTTTCTCTTCTATGCGAACAAAAACTGGTGTTGTGACTAGTACAAAAATGCAAAAAACTATTGTAGTCACTGTTGAGACATACAAAACACATCCAAAATATAAGAAGCGTTATAAGTCATCATCAAAATTTTATGCTCATGATGAGAACGCGATTGCAAAGGTTGGTGATACTGTAACGATTCGTGAAACTCGCCCTATGTCTCGCCTTAAGCGATGGGCTCTCATCGAAGATTCTGTTGTATCTCACAGCGCAGTATAATCTTTCAAAATTTTTAATTCTCCTTCTAAAATATCTTCTATGATTCAAACAGAAAGTAGACTTGTAGTTGTTGATAATACTGGTGCTAAGGAAGCTCTTTGTATTAAGGTTCTTGGTGGATCAAAACGACGCTATGCAAGTGTTGGTGATATTATTGTTGTTGCTATCAAACGTGCTCTTCCAAATGGAAACATCAAGAAAAAAGCGGTAGTAAAAGCAGTAATCGTTCGAGTGGCAAAAGAAATTCGACGCCCAGATGGAACATACGTTCGTAGTGATGATAATGCTTGTGTTATCATTGATGACAAACGCGAACCAAAGGGAACTCGTATTTTTGGACCAGTATTCCGTGAACTTCGCGCACGAGGTTTCCAAAAAATTATTTCACTTGCCCCAGATGTTGTATAATTCCCATTATCAACAAACATTGTTATCATTTTAATTCAAATTTTTATGAAAATCCATACAAATGATGAAGTTATCGTCATCTCTGGAAAAAGCAAAGGAACGAAAGCAAAAGTAGTTCGTGCATTTCCAAAGGAAAACAGAGTTGTTGTTGAGGGGGTAAATATTGTTACTCGCCACATTAAAAAACAAGGCGCAACACCTGGCCAGAAAGTAGAAATTGCCAAAGCGATCGATGTATCAAATGTAATGCTTGTGGATCCAAAAACTGGAAAACCAACTCGTGTTGGATATCGTATCGAAAACGGAAAAAAAGTTCGTTTTGCAAAAAAATCTGGAACAACTCTCTAGTTCATTATTTTAGTCGCGGTATGTCAAGCCGTAATATTTAATTCTTTCTTATGTCTTTTAAAGAAAATTATACTCAAAAAGTTCTTCCAGAAATTGCGAAAGAACTTGATATTAAAAATCCAATGCAGCTTCCTATGATTGAAAAAGTTGTAGTGAATATGGGTATTGGTAGCTATGTTGCTTCTGGTCACAAAGATTTTTCTTCTCTCAAGAATGATCTTGCCTTGATTACAGGACAACTTCCTCGTGTAAATCACGCGCGAAAATCAGTTTCTAACTTTAAACTTCGTGAAGGAATGCCAGTTGGTATGATGGTAACTCTTCGAGGTCAGCGTATGTACGATTTTCTTGAAAAATTGATTGCTGTAGTACTTCCTCGTGTTCGTGATTTCCGTGGTATTTCTGCAAAATCTTTTGATAAAGATGGAAACTTTAACTTTGGTATTAAAGAACATACAATTTTCCCTGAAGTTCCTCAACTTGATGTAGTGAAAACACACGGTATGCAGATTACTATCAAATTTAAAACTCAGAGCAAAGAGCATTCTCATGCCCTTCTCAAAAAACTCGGTTTTCCATTCAGTCGTTAATCCTTTCTCACTATGGCTCGAAAAGCAATTGTATATAAATGTCAACAAGCTCAGAAAAAAGCTGAGCGCGCAAAAGAACTCGGAAAAACTCCAAAGTTTTCTACACGACTTTACCACCGTTGTTCAAACTGTGGTCGTGTAAACGGATATATTGGTAAATTTCAACTTTGCCGTATTTGTATTCGTGAAAAGGCTAATGCTGGAGAACTCATGGGTGTTCGCAAATCAAGTTGGTAGAATTGATTCTATCATTCTTCATTATAATTCTAAATTCTAAAACTTATGACACACGATTCTATCGCCGATCTTCTCACGCGTCTTAGAAATGGGTATCTTGCTCGTCTTCACGAAGTAACTGTTCCGTTTTCTAAAATGAGAGGTGAAATTCTTCGTATTTTGAAGAAAAATGGTTATATTGTGGACTACAAACTTGCAGAAGATTCTCGTTCTTTTTCTGTTCAGCTTGAAGATGTTCGTAAAACAAAATATATTCCATCATTCCGAAGAATTAGTCGACCAGGACAGAGAATTTACATCAAATCTGCTGATATCCGAAAATCTCGTAATGGAGTGGGAATCTATATTCTCTCTACTCCAAAGGGTGTGATTACTGGATACGAAGCACACGCTCTTGGTGTTGGTGGTGAACTTCTTTGCGAAATTTACTAGTCCAAATTCCGTTTAATCCTCTAAAATCTAAATTTATTTATTATGTCTCGAATTGGAAAACAGCCAATTACTATTCCTGCTGGAGTGACTGTAGAAATCACGCCAGAAGCAGTAGTTGCAAAAAATACGAAACATACACTTACTGTACCAGTACTTGAAGGTGTTCGCGTTGAGCAGGCTGATAATATACTTAAAGTTTCTATTGAAAATCAGGAAGTAAAACAACAAAAAGCTTTTTGGGGTCTTACTCGTTCTTTGATTCAGAATATGATGGTGGGACTTTCTGAAGGTTACAAAAAGTCTCTTGAAATCGTCGGGGTTGGTTACAAATTTGATGTAAAAGGCCCTCAGAAAATGGAACTTTCTCTTGGTTTCTCTCATAAAGTACCAGTAGAAGCTCCAGAAGGAATTACTATCGAAGCAGATAAGGATAATAAAAATATTATTCACCTTTCTTCTCACGACAAGCAACTCCTTGGTTATTTTGCAGCCTATGTTCGCTCACTCAAGAAACCTGAACCTTACAAAGGAAAGGGTATTCGATATGTTGGTGAACATATTCGTCGTAAAGCTGGTAAAACGGCCGGAAAATAAAAAGTCTATTCATTATCTTAATTATTCGTTTTTATGCTTAAAAAAGTACAAAACCGTCTTAAGCGAGCACATAAAGTGCGTTCTCGAATTCAGACTTCTGAAAGTCGTTTTCGTCTTTCAGTTTTCCGAAGTAATACGCATATCTATGCTCAGCTTATTGACGATATCAATTCTGTAACCATCTGTTCAGCAAGTGATCTAAAAGTTACTTCTGGAAATAAATCAGAAAGAGCCGCAGAAGTAGGAAATATGATCGCAAAAGTGATGCTTGATAAAGGCATTAAAACTTGCGTATTTGATCGTGGAGGATATCTTTACCATGGTCGCGTAAAAGTTCTTGCGGAAGCGGTTCGCGAAGCGGGAATTGCATTTTAATTATCTTTCTTCTATTTAATATGTCAGATACTCCAAAAACTCCAGAGACAGAAGTAGTTGAAGCTGAAACAGTAACAACAGAAGTGACTCAGGAGACACAAAAAACTCAAGAAAATACTTCTGAAAAAGGTCGTGGAAGCCGTAAACCTCGCCGAAATGACCGTAGAGGAATTCGTGAGGAAGTGAAGGAATTTCAGGAAGAAATTCTTGCAATTGACCGCGTAACTCGCGTGACTGCTGGTGGTCGCCAACTTCGTTTCCGAGTGTCTATGGTAATCGGTGACGGAAAAGGTCGCGTTGGTCTTGGTATCGGAAAGGCTGGTGAAGTTCAGGGTGCTATCGAAAAAGCTCTTCGAGATGCTCGTAAAAACCTCATTACTTTCCCTATCGTAGATGGAACGATTGCACACGATGTGACTGCAAACTTCAAATCAAGTGCGATTTTCATTCATCCAGCGCACCCAGGTACTGGTATTATTGCTGGTGGTTCTGCTCGTAAAGTTTTTGCAGTTGCAGGTCTTAAAGATGTGATTGCAAAACAACACGGGGCACCAAACACTATTACAAATACTCGCGTGACTTTGAAGGCTCTTCAGTCTCTCAAACCATCTTCACTTACTCGCTCGTTTAGCAAAGCAAAATAATTTTGCAAACGCATTTTAACTCTCTATTTTTATGGCAAATCTTTCAACAATTGCTCCAAACCGTGGTTCACAAGCTCGAAAGACTCGTCTTGCGCGAGGTCGTGGATCAGGTGTTGGTGGAACTTCTGGTCGTGGTATGAAAGGGCAGAATTCTCGTACAGGAAAAGGAAAGCGTTATCCAACTTTTGAAGGTGGACAGACTCGCCTTTTCATGAGAACACCAAAGCGTCGTGGATTTACAGCGTATAATCCTGAAGAATTTGTAATCGTGAATCTTGATCAGATTGAAAAATTGGCTCAGGATGGTGTTACAACAGTGGATTACGCAGTACTTTATGAACGACGAGTTATCCGTGAAAAAGGAAAACTTTTGAAAGTTCTTGGACGTGGTACTCTTACAGCCAAGGTTACTGTAACAGCTGATGCGGCTTCTGCTTCTGCAAAAGCAGCTATCGAAAAGGCTGGCGGATCTCTTTCTATCGCTAAATAAGGAAAATCTCGAGAAATCGAGATTTTTTATTACAAAAATATTTTAAAAACCCCACTGAATTAGTGAGGTTTTTTTGCTTGGCAAGTGGTGAGATTTTTGAGGAGTTGGTATAATCCAAAAAGAAGAATAATAATTCCAAGAATTTTTAGTTCTAGCCCGCCGTACGGGAAATATTTGGCAAGTGTATTCGCAAAAACACTAGCTCCAAGAGGAATGAGGAGTGAGGACCCACAACAGACGCTCCCAGAGATGAGAACTCCAATAATTCCCCCAAGAAATCCTGTACTATCGCCCTTATGGGAGAGCTTTCCGAACATTATACTCCGAAATATCCATGCAATAATAAAAAGCGAAAAGAGAAAAATATTAATAATAGACGCAGCGGTATCAATAGAGGCTTGAACGGCGCCATAATTCCCGAACATAAGCTTAATATCTGTAAAATACCACCAGAGCGCTCCAAAAAATAAAACCAAGGAAAGATATCCAAAAATATATTTTTTTTGAGAAAAAATGAGTTTGAGATTTGTAAACATAAAAAGAATTAATCGAGAGCCTGAAACATTACTTCCACGCAGGCTAGTGTTGCCAGTCCAGTGAGCGTAATGTGCCATTCTTGAATATTATAAAGTGACAAAACCATAAAAAAAATTGTCATAAGCGCGAGCAGAATGGCTTGGCGAATACTTGCGCTCATTGTTGAAAGATTAACATCGCCTCGATAGTATACTTTTTTGAGAAAAAAAATCAGTGGTGCCAAAAGACTTGCAACCATCAGAAAAAGTCCAATTCCCATCAGAGTGAGCGAGCGAGTTGGGTGCGGAATGGGATTCATATAAAAGAACAAAAGCCCAACCGACGCGCTACTTGTGAGAAAAATAAACATTATCACAAAAAGATAAAATCGAATTGACATATTTTTGACAAAAGAACAAAGTTACGCTAAAATAACTGTATTATTGTACTTATTTTTTAAAAAATCTCAAATATGAAGGCAAAAAAAGTGAGCGAACTTGGATTTTTCTTACAATTGAAAAATTTTCTCCATACGAGACAATTTCAGTTTGGGCTCTCAGCGGTCGCGTGTGCCTTTGTTATGGCGTTTTCATTTATTGGCTTTTCTCGATTAGAAATGAATGGAAATTCACTTCTTGCCTCGGTGGCAAATTCGGGCAATAATCATTCAAAAAATGCTCATTTTGAAGCCGATTTGGAATTGAGGGATGTTGGTACTGGATTTGAGCTTATCGCGTGAAAATCGATGGAAAAAGTGGATTTTGTTGAATGAGTGATTGCCTTTGATCCCAATTATGGGCTTTCAATTTCCTCAGAATGAGCAGATGTTGAATTGACCGAATTGGCACCAGGAATGCATCGTTTTATGATTCAAATGCATCAAAAAAATATTGAAAATTGAATGATAATTGCCCGTTTTTCAAAAAATGAACACTTATCAACCCATATTACTTTTATCGATACGCAGTTTGTTTCCAAAAAAATTCGCTATAATCTTTCCAATATTGTGAAGTAGTTGCAAAAAAAGTTTTTTTCTATAAAATGCCGTTCATTGCGGTATTTTTTATTTATCAAATATTTTTTAAATATGAAAAAAAATGAAATTCTTGAAAATGTCAAGGTGGAAAAACTTGTTTTTGGTGGAACTGGGCTTGCAACCGCGGAAGATGGCAGGAAAATTCTCATTTCTGGCGGGGTGATTCCTGAGGCGATTGTCGATATTCGTATTCTCAAAATCAAAAAAAATCATATCGAGGCACAAGTGGTGCGAACAGTGAAAAAATCTCCATTTGAACGCGAAATTCCTGAAAATTGGCAATTATATGGAGGTTGTAAATGGCTCCCGATTCCTTACGAAAAACAACTGGAAATCAAAGAAAATCAAATTAAGGAGGCGTTTTTTCATATTCAGGATCGAGTGAAAAATGCCACATTTCACCCAATTATTGCGTCCGTTGAAACTGAACATTATCGCAATAAAGTAGAATTTTCTTGGGGAAAATATATTTCTGCCCGCGAAAATATTCATGACGAATATCGTTTTGGGTTCCATTTTCCAGGCGCGTTCGATCGTATCGAAAATTGTCGTTATTGTGTGTTGGCTGATGATGAGGTGAATGAGATTTTTCGCGAAGTTGATGCTATTGCGAGAAATTCGGATTTTCCAACTTATGACGCGAAAACGCAGATTGGTTTTTGGCGTCATCTTGTGATTCGTAAGGCAAAATACACCAATGAAATTATGCTTATTTTTTCTGTGAATGGCATTTTTGATCAGACACGAAATGAGAAAAATATTCTCATAAATGTTTTTTTTGCAAATATCGCTCAGCAATTGTCCGAAAAATTCCCAAATATTGTTTCGATTTTTGTGCTTGAAAATACTGGAAAAGCTGATATTGTGGCGGGCGACGCGAAACATATTTTTGGAAAACTTTCAATTACGGAAAAATTATTTGATTTTTCTTTTGAAATTCAGCCGAAAAGCTTTTTTCAGGTCAATACATTTACAGCAGAAAAATTGTATCAATGCGCGATTGATTTTTTGACTGCCAAAAATGATTCAAACGCAAAAGACGGGATTTTGCTTGATTTGTATGCTGGAACTGGGACGATTGGAATGCTGCTTTCTCGATATTTTCGCGAAGTGTATTCCGTGGAACTCGTTACCTCTGCGAGCCAAGATGGTGAAAAAAATGCGTTCAGAAATGGCGTAAAAAATATGCATTTTATCAATCAAAAAGTTGAGGATTTTGCTCAGGATTTTTCTCGAAAAAATCTTTCTGCACATTCGATTGTTGTAGATCCGCCTCGTGATGGTCTTCATTCTTCGGCTATTGAAAATATTTTGAATTTTTCGGCGAATGAGATTATTTATGTTTCGTGTAACCCTGCGACGCTCGTACGAGATTTGGAACTGATGACTGCGACAGAAAAATATGAAATTACTGATATTCGTGCCGTTGATATGTTTCCTCATACTCATCATATCGAGACGGTCGTTCGCTTGATGAAAAAATAATTTTTATTTGTAAAATGCTAAAAAAGAGCTATAATATCCATGTTATTTTTTAACTATACAATTATGAAAAAATTTCTAACGGCGCTCGCAGCTGGATATGCGATTGGAGTAGGACTTTTGATGAAAAAACGAAAAGATGAAGGAAAATCTAAGTTAGCGGATGATGCTTCTAAAACAACCCTTGAAAATGTGGTTGATGAAATTGTTGATTTACATAAAACAGCTTTTAAGGATTTTAAAAAATTTATTCATACGAATTTTGATGATGTCAATGACCTTGATACGCTCAAGGATCGCGTTGAGCAAATGGCGAATAACTTCAAATTTCATGCTGAAAAATGGATGAATGAAACGAAAAATAATAGCCAAGATGCCTATAATTCTGCCAAAAAATTTGCGGAAGAATCATACGAACGTGCGAAAATTTCTCTTCAAAAAGCTGAAGAAAAAGCCAAGACGCTCGGTATGGATATCAAGTCTTCTGGTGAAGATTTCTTGGATGAGGCAAAAGCCAAAATCGACGCTGCATACCTGAAACTCAAAGAAAAATATGCCAAAGCACCTGAAACTGAAAAATAAAAATCCCCGAAAGGGATTTTTTTAAAACACGAAATTTAGCCGCCAAATAGTTCACTCAATTTTTTGATAATAGCAGCAAAAATGGCAATGAGTAATACTCAGCCATAAATAATTCCCAGAAGCGCAAAAATCCCTCCAACAATTCCCTTTGCAATTGAACTAGCCAACTCTCTACCAGTCATTTCGCTGACTTTTTTCTCGGGTGTTTTCATAGCCAAAAAATTATTTTTCTCATTGTATAGATTTCTCTCAGAAATGCAATTTTTGTGGACTTTTTGAATTTTTCCCATATAATATCGGGGATTTATTTTGTAAATATATTTTATGACACAAGAAAATGAAAATCTTCAAAATGAAACTATTTCTGAAGAAATAACCGAAAATACAACTTCTGAAAATAACGAAATTGCCACACTTCGTGATCAATTGGCGCGCGCGCAGGCAGATTATCAGAATCTGAAAATGCGTGGTGAGCGAGATCGTGCAGATATGGTTCACTTTTTGACCGAAAAATTGCTCTCGCCACTTTTGACGCAGATTGATAACCTTGATCGTGCGGTCAAAATCAAAGATGGGGTGACGGATGATGCTTTCGTGGATGGCGTTCGCGCCGTGCAATCAGGATTGCAGAAATATTTGGAAAATCAAGGAGTGAAAGCTTTTGATTCTGTCGGGCAAGAAGTTGATCCAGATAAGCATGAGGTTTTGTCACAAGCTCCCGGAAAGGAAGGTATTATTGTGACAGAATTTGAAAAGGGCTATATGCTTGGTGATCGTGTTTTGCGCCATGCAAAAGTGATTGTTGGTGCTGGAGAATAATATGACGCGAATTAATATTATTCCACCTGCAGAGCTTTGTGATCAGCACCTCTTAGCTGAACATAGAGAGCTCACTCGTATTCCAAATCTTGTTGCTAAAGGGAAATTTTCACTCGAAGGTCAGCCGAGTGATTATAAACTCGGAACTGGGCATGTGAAATTTTTCTTTGATAAAATGCAATTTTTATTTGAAAGATATAATTCTTTGCATGAAGAATGTTTGGCTCGTGGTTTTAATGTGAAAAATATTTGGCCAGAAAACCTAACAAAAGACGAATTTTTTTGGAAAAATTATATTCCAACCGAATCAGCAATTCTTGAAAATCAAGAAAGAATAAAAATTCGAATGCCCGAGAAGCCGCGTTTCACGGCAAGAATAAATTTTTAAAAAATTTATTAATAAAACATGAAAGAAACACTCAAAGAAATTTTACAAAAAATTGAAAAACTACAGGATGAAATGCGTGCTCGTTACGATGAAATGGCTAAAAAATATGGCTATGCCTTTGAGAAGCGGAAAGTACGATTTCAAGAGGCTTTTCGTGTTGAAAATCGCAAAGAAAAAATTTCGGCATGGCGATACGTGATTTCTAAAAATCTGCGTTTTATTATCTCGATGCCATTTATTTATGGGATGATTTTCCCGGCGCTTGTTCTCGATTTGTGTATCACAATTTACCAGCAAACCGCTTTTCGATTGTATCAAATTCCGCGTGTGAAGCGATCAGATTATATTATTTTTGAGCGAAAATATCTGGATTACCTCAACTGGATTGAAAAAATAAATTGCTTGTATTGTAGTTATGTGAATGGACTTTTTGCCTATTGTGTTGAAGTTGCGGCGCGAACGGAGCGATTTTGGTGTCCTATCAAGGCTGCTTCCAAGCCTCGTTTTACGCATAGTTGGTATCAAGAATTTGCTGATTATGGAAATCCGAAAGAATGGAAAGAAAAATCTTCCGATCACGAAAATGCCTTTGTTGATAGCTTTGGTGAAAAAGTAGAACTTCCCAAAAAATAAATTAAAAAATCCCCAATGGGGGATTTTTTATTCGAGTTCTTCAGCTACTTTTCCAGCGATTTTGATAGATGGTTTCAAAACTTTAGCACCAACTGCCCATTTTGCAGGGCAAGCAGTTCCAGGATTTGCTGCCATAAACTGCAATGCTTCAATTTTTCGTACCAACTCGTCACTATTTCGACCAAGTGGCCCAGAAGTGATTTCGATTCCACGACACATTCCGTGAGGGTCAATGATAAATGTTCCGCGAGCAGAAGTTCCATCGGCATTCAAAACGCCGTACGCTTCAGAAATTTCAAGATTTCGATCAGAAATCATGGTATAAGGGAAATTTTTCATCAACCCTTCGCTTCCAACCCAAGCTTTATGAGAAAAAGCTGAATCTGTCGAAATCGCAAAAATTGTTACACCCATATCGTCAAATTTTTCTTTTGCGTCCGCCAAATCCTTTAATTCTGTTGGACAAACAAATGTAAAATCTCCAGGATAGAAAAACAAAACCGTCCATTTTCCTTTCAAATCATCGGTAGAAACCTTCACGATATCGTCTTTATTTGGATTGTACGCTTGTGCATCAAATCCGTGCGCTCGTTCGTCGATTTTTACAGAAGAATAGAAAATATTTTCCTCTTCATGAGAGTGTCCGCAACATTCTGACATAATAAAATTTTTAAAAATTAAATGTTCCATTGAACCGAACCATTTTATAAAAATTTTTTAAAAAATCAAGACAAAATGAGACAAAATCTCATTTTTATATTTCAAAAATCATAGAAATTCTTACAAAATTTATTTTAACAAATCTAGAATTTCTATTATAATATCCTCACTCAACCAACCAAGGAGAAAATCATGTCCATTTCAATGTTTGTATTGTATGCTCTCGCTTTTGTAGCTGGAGTCTTCATTCTCATTGTAATATGTGCTGTCATTGGTGCATATCTGGAATTTTGAGACGATCTTCTGGATTATGCGTGGCCAATGGGAGAGGGGGGGAGTTAGTATAAATCCCCTAATTTTCTTTGTAATAGTTGCATATTGTTATCTGTTTTTGGTAGGAAAAAATGACTACAGGTGTTATAATTTTCTCGGGTTAATTGTTTTAGTGCTTATTTCTTCTAAGCCCATTGATATGGGTTCGCTTGAAGATAGAAATAAACATCAGGATAACGATTTTTAAAAAAGAGGTCAAATGACCTCTTTTGCTTTTATTGAACTCCTGGTTTCGTCATGGCACGAAGCATCCATACTTTTTTATCCAAAGTAGTTACCAAGCCAATATACATATCTTGAGTAATGGCGTCATCTTCATCTGGAATCCAAGAACGAATTTCATTTGCCATTGTTTCGATGTCTTCGAGCAATACTGCCACCATTTTGCTTGAAGGAATAGTTTCTTCTTCTTTAAAATGAGAAATTTCAAGCATTTTTGCATATGTTGCCACAGGATAGGCATTGAGAGCGCGAATGCGTTCCGCGAATTCGTCTACTTCATCAGAGAAAAAATCATACAATTCTCCAAAAAATTCGTGGTAATCCAAAAATCCAGGACCTTCCACATTCCAGTGACAAAGACGAGTTTTTTGAGCAAGCACCGTCATATCTGCGATGATGTGATTGAGTCGATTAAGAGTTTGCATAGGTTTATATAAAAAATAAAATGCTCACACAGTGTATCACTTTTTTTTCGAAAGTCAAATTTATTATGAGAATTTGTCTCGTAATAGCTCTTGATTTTTTAGAAAAAATGTGCATAATGCGCGCATGCGAACTCATCAGTATAGAGAAATCATCTTGAAAACTTGTCATTGTCGCCATCTTTCGGCGGACGATATTTTTGAGGAGATTCAAAAAACTCATCCAAAAGTTGGCCGTGCGACGATTTATCGCAATATTGAAAAAATGTTTGAAGAAAATTTGTTGCGCAAAATTCCTGGCCCAAATTGTAAAAATTATTTTGAATCCAACGACGAACCGCACGCACATTTGGTGGATGATCGTTCCAAAATTTTTTGTGATTTTCCGATAGAAAACATTAATCTCAAAAATTTACCAGAAGGTTATGAAGTCGCGGAAATCTGCATTCATATCAAAAAAACTTTATAATTTGATTTATGTCAGAAATTATTTCTCTCAAAAATATTACCAAAAATATTGGTTGACACGAAATTTTGAAAAATATTTCCTTTTCGGTTGAAAAAGGGGATGTTTTTGGTTTTATCGGGCCAAATGGCGCTGGAAAAACCACGACACTTAAAACGATTTTGGGAATTATTGAGCCAACTTCGGGCGAGGTGAGAATTTTTGGTGAGAATCCACAAAATATTTCTGTCAAAAAACGTATCGGTTTTATGCCGGAAAATACGTATTTGTACAAATATTTGACGGGCGATGAATTTTTGGATTATGCGGCTGGATTTTATGACATTTCCAAAGAAAGAATCGCTGAACGAAAAAATTGGGTTTTAAAAAAAGTTGGATTGGAAGAGGCTCGTGCGCGCCGACTTTCGACCTATTCTAAGGGAATGTTGCAGCGAATTGGGATTGCACAGGCGATTTTGCATGACCCAGAATTGATTTTTTTGGATGAGCCAATGTCGGGACTTGATCCAATCGGTCGAAAAATGATTAAAGATTTACTTTTAGAACTCAAAAAATCTGGAAAGGCGATTTTTTTGAATTCTCATATTTTGCCTGATGTGGAAGCAGTTTGTGATAAATATGCGATTATTGTGAGTGGAAAAATTCTCAAGCAAGGTGTGATGAAAGAATTGCCAGAATCGCTTGAAAATATTTTTATGCAAACTCTTGAAGGTGAAAAAATTGATGTTCAATAATATTTATGAAAAAATTATTTTTATTTGTCATCTGTGTAGGAATTATTCTGATGTTGCCGTGGATGCTCATTTCATTTGCGACGACAGGCATGATTTATACGAATGTAGATGATGTGCCTGCGCGAAAATATGGCTTACTGCTGGGAACAAGCCCTGGTGCGCAGAATAGTAATTTGTTTTTTAGTACGCGCATTGAAGCGGCAAAAATTCTCTACGAAAAAGGGAAAATCGAGTATATTATTGTGTCTGGTGACAATTCTACGAGCTCGTACAATGAGCCACTTTATATGAAAACCGAACTCGAACGTCGTGGCGTTGCAACCGATAAAATCGTGATGGATTATGCGGGATTTCGTACGCTTGATAGCGTACTTCGTGCGAAAGAAATTTTTTCGCTCACGGATGATATTACTATTATTTCTCAACCTTTTCATCTTGAGCGCGCACTTTTTTTAGCGAAATTTCATAAAATTAATGCCATTGGATTTGGTGCGGCTGATGTGAGCCTCAAGTATGGTTTGCAAACATATATTCGTGAAATCGGTGCGCGTTGGCTTGCGATGTATGACGCGATTCGTGGAACGCAGGCGACAGTTCTTGGTGATAAAGTAGAAATTTCTGAAAATGCTGAAAAAAATATTTCTGAATAATAAAAATCTCCCTCGGGAGATTTTTATTTGATGATTCCACTTCCAATAACGATATCATCTTGATATATTACGCAGATTTGTCCGGAAGCAATGGCGCGCTGTGGCTCGTCAAACTCTACGATATAACCGCTATTTTCTGTTTCAGAAATGTGACATACTTGATCTTCTTGACGATAACGAATTTTGGCTGAATATTTTTTTGACAAATCTGGAATTTTCCCCACAAAATCAATGATTTCACATTTTTTGGAAAAAAGCGCCAAATCTTCCGCAGTTCCAACGGTAATCGTATTTTTTTGAGTATCTTTGGCGACCACAAAAAGTGCTGGTCCACCACCGATTTTAATCCCCTTTCTTTGACCGATGGTAAAGGAAAAAGCGCCTTCGTGCTCACCCAAAATATTCCCGTTCAAATCGATAATTTTTCCAGGTTTTTTTTGTAATTTTTTTGCGAGGAATTCTTTCATCGGGATTTTTCCAATAAAACACAATCATTGTGAGTCTTTACGCTCTGCGTTCGGTAAATTTGCTTCTTTGGCGATTTTTCGTACTTCGGATTTTTCTAGATGTCCAATGGGGAAAATGGCTTTGGAAACCTGAAATTCTGAGAGTCGGGATAAAAAATATGATTGATCCTTGTTTGGATCGAGCCCCTTTTTGATGTAATTATTTTCGATTTGTGCATAGTGCCCAGTCGCGATTTTATCGTATCCAAGCGACAAAGCCTCCTCTAGAAAAAGGTCAAATTTCACCAAATTGTTGCAAAAAACGTCAGGATTTGGTGTGCGTCCAGCCTCATATTCACGATAAATATAGTCAATAATTCGACTTTCATATTCATCGCGATAGTCAAAAGTAAAAAATGGCAACCCCAAAAAATCCGCCACTTTTCGTGCTTCGGCGAGATCAATTTTGGTGGTGCAATTTTCATTTTCTTCGTCCAAATAGTTGATCATAAAGCCACAATGCACTTCGTGTCAGGCTTGTTTGAGTAGGTATGCGGACACGGCAGAATCGACACCACCAGAGAGTCCGACCAAAATTTTAAGTTTTTCCATAATTATTTTTTGTGATTATAATGATTTTTTGATAATTGTAAATTTTTTCAAAAATCATTTTTCCATCAAAAAATCCCCAAAAGGAGATTTTTAAAATTGTACGAATTCTTCGCTTCCATCAAAATGTTTCACTTCATACCCGCCTTTTTCCACGGTTTTTGGTGTGATGGCGATGCGAGTGGGAATTCCCCAAAGTTCGCAGTCTGAAGCCTTTTGTCCGAATCAAAATTTTGAGCCCATGCGGTCGTCAAGAATGACACTTTTTCCTTCTTTTTCCAATTTTTCTGCGAGATTTTTTGCAGCTTCAATATTATTTTCGCCTAAAACCAAAATATATACATCGTATGGGGCTACACCTTTTGGCCATTTGATGCCTTTTTCTGTCATAAAATATTCTGCCATCACGCCCATCAAACGAGAAACACCAATTCCATAACAACCCATTTCGATTCGCGGATTTTCTTGATTATTCTCATCGGTAAAGGAGATTCCGAATGGTTTTGAATATTTGTCGCCGAGATAAAAAATGTTTCCTACTTCACTCGCGTTGCGGAAAGTAAGTTTTTCGCCCGCAACATTTCGAGAAGTAAATCCTTCTTTTGGCTCGTTAAAATCAGCAAATTCTGTAATCGCCAAATCAGAAATATTTACATTTTTGGTGGATTTTGCAAGGGCGTTCGCGCCCGCAAAATAATTTTTTGCCGAATGGAGGCTCTCATCTGCGAAAACATCGAGCGGAAGATTGGCTTCCTTGAGTGGCGTTGCAAAGCCGCGAATCGTCCCAATTTTTTCAAGTTCTGCTTCATCCACGAGCTCAAAATTTGGCGTGCCATAATAATTTTTGACAAAATTTCGAACCTTAATTTCATTAACATCCAAGTCTCCACGAATCACAATCGCAAAATATTTTCCATTTTCTGAACGATAAATCACGGTTTTAAGCATTTTCCAGGTTGGATTTTCAAAATATTCCGCCATTTTTTCCATCGTTACAATCTCTGGAATGCTGTCCAAATATTGCATTTTTTCTTCCGCGTCGGCGATATTTTTTTCGTCCGCAATTCCGCTCGCGAGCTCGAGATTGTAGCAATATCCAGAAGAATCTTGCACGATGATATCTTCACCAATTGGCAAAAAAGTCTGAAATTCGTGAGAATTTTTATCAGAAATCGTTCCACCATCCGCGTCCGCAATTACTGTATCGGCTCCAAGTCCAAGCCGATCATAGATTCGCAAATAAATTTTTTTCACTTCCGCATAAAAATTCTCAAAATCTTCTACGCTCGCGTGGAACGAATAGGCATCATTCATAATAAATTCGCGCCCACGAAGAAGTCCTGATTTTGCGCGCTTTTCGTTGCGGAATTTTTTTTGTGTATGATATACACATGTTGGCAAATCTTTGTATGACTGGATAAATTCCGTCATAATATTGGTGACATTTTCCTCATTGGTTGGTGCAATTCGGTATTCAGTATTTCCCCAGCCCGGCACTTTAAAATATTCTGGAATATCCCATCGACCCGTTATTTCCCAGATTTCTCGTGGCGTCAAAATCGTCATGAGCATTTCGTGCCAGCCGGCCTTGTCGAGCTCTTCGTGAATAATTTTTTCAATATTCGCGAGAACGCGGTAACCCATCGGCAAAAATTCGTACGCGCCCGCCATTGCCTGACGAATGTATGAACCTTGCAACAAAAGGCTTGTAGAACGATTGTCAGAAACTTTTGGTTGTGTTTTGAGAGTTTTGAAAGGAAAAGTTGAAAGTTTTAACATAGGAAAAAATTAGGAATGAGTAATATTTTGGAAATTTTTTTTTGATTAAGCTTACCGCGGCCGCGTTTTTTGTTTTTGAGAAAAATTTCGTTGCCCTCGATTTTGTTGATATTTGGCTCTAACGACAGAATATCAAAAACCGCTTTTTGTGTGAGGTTTTGCTGATTGATAGCGCGAGAATCCACCGCGATTTGAAGAATTTTTTGTCCAAATTCAGAAAGTTTTTCAATTTTTGGTATCGTATTCATAATAAAATTTTTAGAAAAATCCCCCAGAAAGCATGACTCTCGTGGGGGATTTTCGATACGCAAAAACTACCTTTCGAGAGTCGAAAGGGGTGAGGGAACAAGGTATGCGAAGCAAATCTTTGTCATAAAATATTTTTTCTCATTATAATTTTTTTCAGAAAAAGTCAAATTTTCTTCCTTTATAGTATTATAATTTTTATAACAAAAAAATCTCCGAAGAGAATTTTTTAATTTTTGTGGTCGGGGTAGCTGGACGAATATAGAACAACTAAGATCACCACTCATCCGCCTCTTGGTTTACTTAAAGGATGATAAAATTTTTGAAAAATTAAACAAATTGCTTTCAAAATGCACTTAATCAATATGGTTATGTGCATTTTTTCTAATGAAATAAAAAATTATAAATACTACAATAATTCATACAAATGTCAAAATAAGTGATTCCGTGGATGTAGCAGGTGGGTTGTAATCCAATTCAGGATTAGGAAAAAATGCTATGATGTCCATACTATAATCCAAGATCCTTTTCAATTTGAATTTGCGTTGCTAAATCAATGCGCCCAGTTTGTCAAATACCTTTATCCGACTGATATGCTCGTAATGCTCGCAATACTTCAATAGTCATAATTCCGTCAATATCTCCTGTGTAGAATCCTTTTTGGGCAAGGAATTTTTGTAGATTCATAACAGAGTCAGCATATGCGCCGAGGGTTGTAGTTTTAATATTGTTTCCATCAATATCAGCCCTTTGCACTGTTGCTGGTGTGGCAGCTTCTGTTGACGCTACTGGTGTTGTGGAAATTGTTGAAGTTGTAGGTGTTGTTGGGGTTGACCGAATTGATGGTTTGATTGAGTCAATAGTTGTAGAATAGTTTATGTAAGGGGTAATTGACTGATCATACCGTGTTGTATTCTCGTTTGTGCTATATTGGTTTTCAGAATTCTGGTATTGGTTATATCCGCCAGTGGAATTGTCATAACTTGAATAAGAATATGAAGAAGGGGTATAAGTAGAATCTGAATAAGAAGATGAATATGAAGAAGGGGTATAAGTATAGCTTGAATAAGAGGATGAAGAAGGGGAATATGATGGACTATAATTTTTGTATGTGTTATTGTAGGAATAATTATTATACAAGTATCCATCAGGATTTGTGCGATAATGTCCACTTACATATGTACCATCCTTGCGATAGTATCCACGTACATAATGGCTGCCTGGGTTGCTATATGATGAATAAGAAGAGGAATATGATGGTTTATATGATGAGGATGATCATCATGATGAGCCTCGATAGTATCCATTTACATAAGTTCCGTTTTTTCGGTAATATCCACGCACATATCCAGCATTCGCTACTGGTGTGAGAATTGAAAGAAGTACAGCAGCCGCCGTAATAAGTTTTTTCATAAAAATAAAAGGTTAGTAATTGTTTTCTACATAAGCCCAACATCATTCAATGAATGACTGAGAATTTCACCCACAATCATCAATATCATCAATTCATTTTTCTTCTGCCCAATCATATCATGCTCGATGACCTGAACAATTAAAGGCGTTACAAGAATATCATCAAAAATATCTGGGTTCTATTTGTATTACATCAATAGTATCAACTCATCATTTATATGTTGTACCAATTCTAATATCTGCTGATGAAGGGATAAATCATTTCTCCTTTGTTCCAATAATTTCTACAAAAATAAACTTTTTATCAGAATCGTTATAATTGTAATATACCTCTGTTCATGCTGGTATAGAAGTGATAATTTCAGAGTTTAAAGATTTCGATGAATAGAGATATGTATCAGAATAAATAGTTCATTCATCTCTTAATTCTTCATAATCTTGTTCAACTTCTTTAGTGATATTATTGGTATTAATATAAATTCCAGAATCATTTGTTATAATATAGTTTTCTGATGAGTAATTACTTGTGGTAATTGACGCATTATTGTAATTTATAAATTTTACAATTCCAAGAATAAACAAGATAACTATAGAAAGCTTTGCCCAATAAACAATATTTTTTCATTCAGTACTCATCTTCTAAAAAATTTTAGGCAAATTAAAAACCTCACAAATTCGTGTTTGCATCGTTTCCACAGAAACTCAAAAATGACTTGCAAGAATTGAAGCGTCTGCTACTCATTCATTCTCTTCAATAAGAGAAACAAGATCATCGGCATTTATCAAAAATTCTCGTCCAGAGATGTCTGCCAATTGCTCATCATATTTAGATACATGAATATTGTCTGCTGTATCTGTGAGAATATGTCAGATTTCGTGAGCCAAAACTTCTCGTTCCTTAATAAAATCTAATCACTTTTTTAAACCAATATAAAAATTTTCACCCATTTTTGAGCAAATTCCATCAATCGCAGAAAAATTGTATCGGTTGAGAATGATCCCGTTCTCAGAGCAATAAGAATAAGGACAAGGCATAATGTGACGGCGTAAAAATTAAATTAAGAGTTCTCTTGTTCTTTTTTTTGTATATCGCGAATAAATTTTATAACATCGCGAATCGCGGACTCAGAAAGTCAGAATTGGGACTTGAGAGCGAAGGAAAATCCTGCTCAGTATTCTTGTTCGATAGCCTCAAACATAGAAGAGATGAGCATATCTTTAATTTGTTTTTCGGGAAGTCAGAGCGCTATTCAAATTTTAGTAAAATTTTCTTCGTTTCATTTTCTTCATCTGGCAAGAGTGGCAGATACATTTGATTGTGCTAATCAAGTTCTATCAGCAATTTCTTGTGTGGTCATTCATCTGTTTTCTCTTATTTGAGCCATTTTTCGGCTTACAATATGAGACCAGGTTGTGTCTAAGTCTTTCATATATAAAAAATATCACATTTTGATATTAAATATTTTTTAGAAATTGTCAACATAAAAAGTGAACAAAATATGAAAAAATATTTGACTTTATATCAAATTTCGATATACTGGAAATACATCAATGAGAGATACAAAAAATTCTCTCTGGGCGTCCTAAGCCACACGCACATCACTCAATGTAGGCAACGCAATAATGAGAAAATCGCAAATTTCGCTTATTATGGGAAGACTCGAAAGACTCAGTACCAGAAGACCGATAACCGATAGAAAGTACTCGTATATGTGGGAGAATTAAACACAATTTTTTATTACATTAAATAATATCGATTATTGATATTATTTATATAAATATTTTACAAAAATAAAAATCCCCCAACACAACTGGGGAATTCAAAATCTTCGCAAAAAGATTACAAAAATTCTATTCAATTTTTATAAAATTGCAAGTTATGTTTGAAAAAAAGAAAACAACTTCTCAAAATTTGGAGATCATATCCAAATTTTTATACACTCAGAGATTTGTGTGATACTATTTCTGATTGTGGAATGGATGAAGCAATAGATTGGCAACAAAATAATCTTGATGAATATGAATACTGGAACTAATACACATAATGGAATATATATTGAGATAGAGCCGTGACTTTTTCTCTATCGTAACACTGAACATCTTCAGTTAACAACTGAAGAAATTAAAGAAAAAATCCATGAATCTATTTGCGGATTTGAGCCACTTATTGATATTTTTACGCATTATGCCCGAAATCACTAACCCTTGTGCTTGGATGTGGATTATTCTTTTCTCTGCATTTATGATATATGTTTTTATTATTTCTCCAATTATAGATTATGCCAACAAGAAATTATTCCCAAGTCGTAAAACTCGCATACGACATTTTCAAGACTTTTAGAGGCCTTATTTCTCGCGAAGGTGCCTTGAAGCAAGCGAGATTATCACAAAAATTTGCGAAAAATCTCATTTATAATCAATAAATTAATAATTTAATTCTTTTTTTAACTTTTACAATTATGACAACTTTTGACTTTCTCCCTGAAAACTATGAACTTCCTACATCAACTGGCGGAAATTATATGAAAATTCAAGATGGAAATAATAAATTTCGCATTCTCGCAAAACCAGTAGTTGGTTGGATCTACTGGGAACACCAAAACACTGATGAAAAAGGGCGACCAATACGCTTACATTACACGGATGAAGCACGTAAGGAAGCGTACGAAAAAGCAAAGCTCAACCCCAAAAAAGAAGACCAAAGCGTGAAACATTTTTGGGCTATGAAAGTGTATAACTATGAAACTGATAGCGTACAAATCCTTGAAATTACACAAAAAAGCCTTATGCAAGATATTGTTAACTATGCTAAGGATGAAAACTGGTGAAGCCCTACCAAATATGATATCAACATTAAAAAAGAATGAAAAGGACTTGATACAAAATATACTTTTATGCCAATTCCGAAAAAACCACTTTCTGACGAAATCCAGGCAAAAGTAATAGAAAAATATGTGAACCTGGAAGCATTATTTTATGGTGCTGATCCGTTTGATAAAGATTGGAATGGAGTTCAGGATGCAGATATTCCATTTTAAAAGTATTT
Organism: Candidatus Gracilibacteria bacterium GN02-873; assembly: GCA_003260345.1. Taxonomy (GTDB): domain Bacteria; phylum Patescibacteriota; class Gracilibacteria; order BD1-5; family UBA2023; genus GN02-873. The sequence goes on from MORC01000002.1 coordinate 166,119, forward strand.
TTTAAATAATGTCAAAAATATACTACTGGAACGGCACAAACTTCCCACAATGAAGCCCACCCTCTTGATTTTATAAGCAACAAGAAAAACCCAGAAACCTACAACAAAACGCACTCTACTGGGTTTTGCTTTCTTGGGTGGCGGACGAAACAGGAAATGACAAGGATTTTTTACATGAGCTCATGAAAAAGAAATTTCTTGCAAAAAAGAAACTTGTAAAACTGTGAAAATCGCGAAATTTCGCGGTCAAAATTCTCTCGACGACCAAATTGTCGCAAAAAGATTTTGCACGCTATTTTGAACGGGTCGAATGATTTTTTGCAACATATTGATATGCACTCCCGCCGCACAACTCACAAGAATTTCAGTCTCTTTGTGAGACTTATAAATTTTTATAACTATTTTTCAACAATTATGTCAAATCTTATTACTCTCGGAAAATCACTTGAAGAACAAGTAGAAACTGCTATTGCACAAGGCGATGGTGTAAATGTATTTTTATTTTTCCAATATTTTGAAAAAGTAGCAAAAAAATACAAAGAACAAACCAAAGAACTTGCTGTGAACTATTGGCAAGAAAATAAAGAATTGCCACATAATTTCACGATGAAAGAACAAAATCGCAAATCATACGATTTTGCTCAAGATCCGAAATGGCAACTTCTCAAATCGCACCTTGATGCACGAGAAAAAGTACTCAAAGAATCTGCGGAAGTGAAGCAGGATTATTTTGATATCGATGGCGAAATCGTGCCAAAAGTTCCAGTAAAAAATACAGCAATTTATTCTTTTTCTCAAAAATAAAGCTTTAACCTCATAACCCAAAATGGTCAGATTTTGGGTTTTATTTTTTAAAAAAATCTTATGAAAATAAATACAAATCTCATCAATGAAATTTTCCCAGAAACTTTTGATTATCTGGATGAAAATTGCATCAAAAAAGCAATAAAAAATTATTGCACAAAACACAAAATAAACCACCTTGAAAAGGAAATTTTTGAGGAATTAAAAGAAATTTTATAAAAAATTTTTATGAAAAACAAGAAACTTCCACCAGCATATAAGATTGTTAGATCGCATTGAAGCGGGTCGTTTACTATGCTTGCAGAATATATGAATCGAAGTAAATCGAATATCTGTCAAACCCTCAGAAAAAATAGATTGCATTACAATAATCAAGTTAGTTATACTAATGCCATTAACTGATGTTTCAATAAAAATTATGAAATAGAAGATTTATTTCCTACTATCAAATAGTTATGGCTAAAATTAAAAAAATATGATTCCGTCCTTGAGTTATACCAGCACATATTCTTAATGCCCCAGAATTATCAATGAAGGCTAAATGAATTTATGTTTGGCTTCAACAAAAACAAGATAATTATGCTTTTTCTGTTGAAAGCATTGTACAATACTCAAAAGATGGCAAAGCATCAATTCATCAATGAATGAAAGAATTGGAAGATTTATGATTATTGGTGCGAACAAAATTTAAAAATGAATTAGGTCAATGGGATGTGGAATACGAAATTTTTGAAGACATAAACCATAGCCGAAAAACAGCAACGGAACAAAAGTCAGAAAATTCTGATTGAGAAAAAGAAAATCAGGATTCAAGCCGTGTCCGAAAATCAGATATAGCACCGTGTCCGATTTACCGTGACGGAAAATCGGCAAATAATATAGTATATAATAATATATATTATAATTATATAAATAATATACTACATTCTTGAGATTTAAAAATTTCCGAAAAAACTAAAGAAAAAATTTCTGAATTTATTTCTTATCGAAAAGAAAAGAAATCTAAACTTACAGAACGCTCTATACTTGCAATTATTAAAAAAGCTGAACAATATGGCGAAGAAAAAACCATTGAAACCATTGATCGCACGATAGAAAATGGCTGGCAAGGGCTTTTTTGGGAAAAAACAGAAAAATCAGGCAATTTTTTCAGAAAATCCGCAAGAAATGCACTCACAGAGAATAAAGACTATTCCAATAACCGCTTTGCCTTATGATAGAAATCGACAAACATAATCATAAAACCATTGAAAAACTCAAAGAAATCAAGCAAAATGGATTTCAAACAATTCTGCTTATGTGATGAGTTGGTGTTGGGAAAACATTTTTGGCTCGAAATATTTTCGGCGGTTACTTCATTGATGAGCCACAATTCAAACAAGAAATCGTTGCAGGAAATGCAAGACTTCGCAATCCAGAAGAATGGAATTGCTCCATTGATAAATTCCCACTGGAAGCTCTTACAAAGCACAAACAAGTGATCTATGATGATATCGGGTCAGTTGATTGTAATGAAACTTATATCGAAAAAACGCTTTATTGGCTCAATGAACGAGCCAAAAAGAAAACAGAAAAGGGAAATCCTTTCAGAACCATTATCACAACCAACCTCACACTGGATGAACTGGAAAAGCGAGAAAAAAGAATTTTTTCAAGAATTATGGAAAATTGCTTGATTATAACGCTTTCTTGACCAGACAGACGAGAGAAAAACACAAAATCTATAGTTTTATAACCACAATTAAGTGGTTTTTTATTTCCCAAAATTTTTATGACAACTACCAAAAAAATCCGCTGAACAGGTGAACTCTTGCCACGATTGCGGAGTTTTCTCCTGTACAACTCAATCCCATTCCGACAACTCAATCTGAGTGGTGCGCATACAGGATTTACGAACGATCGATGTGTCTTCGTGGCAAAATCCAAAGTATGGCGTGACCAAGTCTCCACACAAAAAATTCTCGTACAAAAATCTATAGAAAAAGCGCGCTGGATTATTTTTTATATTCCCAATACAGGTATTCTCGTATTTGATCCTAAGACTATCTTTGACAATTCGTGGCAAAATAAGCGAGGCGATGAATTTATGTTGAACATCCATACAAAATTTGGACGCTGGCTCTCAGTAGACGAACTCAAACATCTCAAGCCACTTCAGTATGACCTTACTTCCCAATTAACCATTGCGTAATATGCTTTCATCCGCAGAAATCCTCACTGAAATTCTGGAAAAATACCCATTCGTGGAAATCGCCGAACTAAAAAATGCTACAGATAATCAGCTGATGGCGATGAGTAGTAAGGCAGGTGATAACATCTTCACTCAGTATGGAATTGCGAAAAAATGGGAAGAACGCGAACGCAAAGAGCGCGCAAAAAGATTTTTCCAAAAAAATCGCTAATTTTTTTATTAAAATTTAAATTATGACAGATTTAGAAAAATATTTTACTAATTATCAGAACATTGCCAGCCCTCAAGTGGCAGAAATGACGCCAGAAGAGTTCATTGACGCAGTTGAGCCTGCTCAAGAAAACCGAATTCCTATTTTTAAAAAAATCCATTGTAAAGATGGCTTCTCCATGTCAGTACAAGCATCACATTCTCATTATTGTTTTCCGCGTATAACCATTTATTCAAAACATTCATTTTATTATTCAAAGATGGAAGTTGGTTTTCCATCAGAAGTGGAAGAATTGCTTCTTCCATTCGCCGAAAACAAAGAAAAGCCAACAGAAACTGTCTATCCGTATGTGCCGGTCACCATTATCGAGCAAGTAATACAGAAGCACGGAGGAATTCAGTTTTAATTTTTAATTCAAAAATCGCTTTATGAAAAATTTAAATATCAATATCAAATCAATTATTTTATTTTTCCTCGCTATTCTCGCGCTTGGTGCAATTTTTTCTCTGTTTCCGAACAAACACTCGTCGGAGAAATTCAACGCAGAAAAAACGGCCTTGGAAGAAAGAATTACAGAAAATAGAAAAATCCGCGAAGAAAATCGCAAGATACAAGAAGAAACTTATAAGGCTTGGAAGGCACAAGACGCTGAATTGGAAAGCCAAATCAACGCCGATAAAGAAAAACTCAAAGCCCTTGAAGTACTTACTGGCGAAAAATCCTCATTTCTGGAATTTGTGCCAAAAGCACAGGCGTATGAAAATATCTGAACGGCAAGCAGCACGCCAGCAAGTGCTGAACCCTGATACCACCAAATTCAGTGTGCAATAGGAACTGGCTCTCATGATGTCCGCCATCTTGCTAAAAATTATCCTGGTGTGGCTGGTTGGAAAAATAATAATCCAAGCGGTATTACACTTGGCTCAAAAGCACTTGAAAAAACATTTGATGATGCGGGAATAAAGTGGTTCGTGTGAACGGCACGACCAAAAAACGAAGGCTCACATTATTACGGATTTCCAGACTTGGAAAATGGAATGAAGGCAAAATTACTCATTATTCGTCGTAGTTATAAAAATTCAACCATTTCGTCGTATTTAACAAAATGGTGAACTGATGATATTGTAACAGAAATTCGGAAATCTCGAACCATTGGAAGTCTATCAGATAGTGAACTCATTTCGCTCATAAAACCTCAAATCCGTAAGGAATCTGGAAAAGATTTTACGGATTTTATTTTTGAAAAAGTTTTAATTTGTAAATAAAAAATTTTATGATTTTACTTATATCACTTACTATTTTTCTCGCCAGTATTGGCTATTTAATTCATGCTCTTTGGATTATGAAAATCGAGGAAAAACTCACTAAAATCACCGTGAATCATCACGGAAGAATTAAAAATCTTGAAGAAAAACAAGTGAATTCTTGGGAAAATATTCATGATGAAATTGCTAAAACCTTTTTTGAGTCTGGGGAAAAAACGGCAGTTTATAAAAAATAATTATGCAAAACCTCTCTGAACACAAGCATGCAATTCTCTTTGCTAATTGGCTGAGGGAAAATAACTACACATTCCATCACTCGCCTAATGAGACTTTTACAAAGTTCCATAATGTCAGGCGAAAAAATACGCTTGAAGGTGTGTCAAAAGGCTTTCCCGATTATTGTATAATCTTGAAGCGATGAAGTCTTTTATTTATCGAGCTCAAAAAAGAGCGATGAAAAAAATGAGGACTGAATGGTTCAAAAATCTCACCAGAGCAAGATAATTGGATTTCTCAACTGTGAAATCTTGACAATGTCGGCGCGTATTTCGCTCATGGATTCGAGGAGGCAAAGAGAATTGTGATGGAATGTGAGAATTTATAATTTTTAACTTAATTTTTATGAAAACATATAAACTAATTAAAGACCTTCCTACTTGGAAGGCAGGAGACACATTCATCCTAAAAGAAAATTGAAATTTATTCTGAAACGAAAATGGAACAGAAGTAATGGTTTACTTTTCTGCAACTATTGAAAAGTTTGATATTCTCAACAATGAAGAATGGTTCGAAGAAATCCCACAAAAACCAAAGAGTATTTGGGACTTGAAAGAATGAGATGATTTTTGGTTTATTTCTATTAGCAATATTTATAAACATACTATTGATACTTATGAATCGTTCGAAATGTGTTATTTAGAGCCTTGAAATGTTTTCTTTACTCAAGAAGAAGCAGAACAAGAACTCAATAAAAGAAAAGCAATTCAAAGAGTGAGAAAATATTGTTATGAAAATAATATTGAATTATTTTCTGATGAAGAATTAAAAGAGATTTTAAAAAATAATGCAGATGATAATTATTTAAAAATAACACATTTTTATAATATTTATTATCATGAACTGGATAAACAATTTTACAGTAGTATTTCAAATTCTAAAAAATATATAGACTATTTTTATTTCAAGGAAATAGAAGATGTAGAACAAGTCATTAAAAATTGTGAATCTGATTTAAAAATTATTTTTAATGTTTAATCCTATGCCAATAACAAAACAAGAAAAAATTGATATTATCTATAAAAAAATTGCAAGGAAAGATATAGACTTGTGATGTAAAATTAAACTAAAAACAGGTGTAATAAATACTGCCGTTTGAAAACCTGCTTGATCTTTGATTAATTGTTTGTTTTTTCGGCAAATAAGATTAGATAATATTGGAGAAATCATCGGCCATCCTGTTATGATTGGCGATGTCATTGATTATATAAATGAAGACATTTCTATGGGTGCTGGTTATGATCAGGTTTTTTATCATTCGTGAGAATCAGTTGTAGACACTATTAAACTATGGGAAGAAAAAAGAAAACCTATCGAAGAACAATCTGACAAGTGTATCAATTTTATTTATTCTTTAATTTCTAAATAATATGCCAAATTTCGATAAAGAATATCCTATTAGGATGTTAAGATATTCAAAAATATATAAGTATCCTTACACTGTAAGTGGACATAAAATGCTTGAACATATGCATTTTTGGAAGCCAATGAATTATTTTTTTCAAGAATTGTATAATAAAAATTTCTTTGAGTTAAAACCAAAAAAATCCTTCATTCAAAAATGTAAAAATATTTCTGTCAGAAAATTTTTGATTGCAAAGAGAACGCATTTTGCAGAAAGAAATATTTTAATAAATATTGCACAAATGAAAATCCGCCCAAAGAAGAAATATAAAAATCAGACAGCATTTTGAAACTTATTTTTTAATAAAAATTTTCTATGAGAGAAATAAAATTTAGGTTTTACCCAAAAAATCAAATAACAAATTTTCAGGGGAAAACTTTACAAAAAATGTGGGAAGCCACAAGCATTGATTTTGAAGAAAATGAAATCTCAAATGGGGGTGATATTTTTAGTCTTAATGAAGTAGAGTTGATGCAATACACTTGATACAAAAACAAAAACTGAAAAGAGATTTATGAAGGCGATATTGTTGAGTATCTTGATGCTTCTTGATTCTCACAAGATGATGTGTGAATCAATCGCTGAATTGTGGAACTCGATTTGCGTGAATGAATTAATTTTACCAATCGGGATTCTGTCGAGATGGAAGATATTGATTTTGACGAAGAAGTCGAAATCATAGGAAACATCTACGAAAACCCAGAATTACTTAATAACTAATTTTTTATGTATGCCTTTATAAGAATGAAAATATTTTATTGGAAATTTATGTCATATGCGAGTAAGGCCAAAATATAATAGTATTATTCGGTATGGAAAATCCATTAGAGATAAAAGAAGGCAGAAAAAATTTAGAAAGAAATATAAATTTTAAAAATCCCCTCATCGTGAGGGTGGTGGTGTGGCGGAATAGGTAGACGCTATCCGAATTGCAAGACAATCCCGTGAAGAATTGAAATGTTGTACAATAAATCGGGACAATGTAAGCGAAGAGTTGAGTACCTGCTTGCAAGGGTCAGAATCAATCTCAATATGTAAGGTGACTATACGAGTGTTTGTGGCTTCAAGTCACAAGTATCAATGGCGAAAGTTTACGATATCTCGGCAAATCCTTGCCACTACCACTCTCACGATGAGAACTTGCGGGTATAACTCAGTGGTTAGAGTAGTCGGCTCATAACCGAAAGGTCGAGGGTTCGATTCCCTCTGCCCGCACCAAAAAAAAAGATTATATTTTAAACCATGCAGTATGAACAAAAATGGAAAAATATTGTGTTTTTATAAAAAAATATATAATATGCAATATAATATAAAATTCATGGATTTTTTTCGTTGACTCACTATGAACTGGTATCAATTACAAGATTTGCCAGTTAAAACATTCACATGTTGACATTGTTCCAATATAATAGCATCGGAAAAGGGTTATAAAGTTTGAAACTATGACGACTGATCTGGCAGTTTAAAGGCTGCTATTTATATATGCCCACAATGTCACTGACCAAATTTCAATGTTGATAATCGCGGTATTTGGATTCCTTGACATACTATTTGAGAAAAAATAGACTCTTTACCTGATGATATAGAGACACTCTATGAGGAATCAAGATTATGCGCAAAAAATAACTGCTTTACAGCATCGGTTTTATTGAGTCGTAAATTACTTATGAATATTGCTGTTCGAGAATGAGCCGAAGCGGGGCTATCATTTATTAAGTATGTCGAATATCTCTCTAACAAATGATATATTCCACCAAATGGAAAAGAATGGGTGGATCATATACGAAAGAAATGAAATGAGGCAACACATGAAATACAAATGATGAGTAAGGGCGATGCGGAGGACTTAATAAGTTTTTCTTGAATGCTATTGAAATTTATGTACGAATTTCCAGCAAAAATACAAATGAAAGCAATACCATCTACAAATAACTAATATCTAACACCCAACTTATAGGGTGTTTTTTATCGCCCAAAGGGCGTCCATATTTATTTTACAAATTTTTTTAAAATTATGGCTATAAAGAATGAAAACAACTCAAAAACAACTCGATCAAGCAAGATAGAAAATTTTTGAGACAAGATAAATACTGGTTGATTTGATAAAAATCCGCAAAATATCAATAAGAATTGACCAATAAAGAAAAATATTGCTAATATTATTCAAAGCCTTAAATCACAATGATACGAAACGGTAACAAAATCAGATGTGGAAGAGACTTTTAGAATCCTGACAGGATTAACAGAAGAATCGTTGGAATCATTGGTTGAAGATTCAGAAAATCCTATGCTTGTTCGAGTGGTGGCAAATTATCTGGTTCGTGATTGGCGAAATACCTGAATAACACCTATTGAAAAAATTCTTGAGCGAGCAATTGGAAGTATAGAAACAACAGGTTCTGTGAAAGTAGAAATGAGCAACGAGACGCTAAATTTTTTAGATACTATGAACAAACTCAAAAATGATAAATAAAAAACAATTTGAACTTCTCACAAAAACTACTCCAGAAAACCGAAAAGCATATTTTGCTACTGATTTTTTTGCTTGGTGGTTCTATTATTTTCACGAAGATTTTGTTACGCCACTTGCAAAATTCCACTTTAATTGGATTGAAACGCTGGAAAAAACAGATTTAAATATTCTTATAAAATGATTTCGCGGCTCGATCAAAACTACAATTATTGTAAAATATATTGTTTGGGCAATTTGTTATAAAAAATACAATTTTATTGTGTGGCAATCGTTCGGAAGTGATTCAAGTCAAAGAATGACAAAGCAAATTGCACTTGACCTGATGAATTCAAAGTTGGAAGCTGATTATGGAATATTATTCAGTGTGAATGGTTCTCGTGAAGATATGGAAAAAAAGAGTATTGGAGATTTTGATACAAAAAACGGTGTGAAAGTTCTCTCTGCTTCACTTGGTGAAAAACTTCGTGGTGCTATATCAAGAAATAGTCGTCCTGATCTGCTCATCCTCGACGATATTGATGTTACTGATTCGGTGCGAAATCCTGATATTATACAAAAAAATTATGATAAAATCACGGGTGAAACTATTGGTGCTATGAGCAAGGATAAATCAAGAATTATTTTTCTCGGAAATGTAATCAATGATGACTGAGTAGTTCCACGATTTGAAAATGAAAAGTCTCAAGATAAAAATTGGAAGATATTTGTGCAACCGTTATATAATAAAGATGGATCTATTGCTTGGGATTTTTTCACTCCTGAAAAAATAGAAAAAATCCGCTCAAATGAAGGTGAAATTGCATTTGGGCAAAATTATCTTCTGACGCCATATATCGGCGGCGAAACGATTATTAAGCGAGAATACATACATTGGCGAGATGATATCCCAGCAAAAATGACGGCTGTAACAATAGGAATAGACCCCGCGAGTTCGACAAAGACTTTTTCTGATTCTTTCGCTATTGTTGTCTGCTGACACTTATGAATGCGAAAAATTATTCTGGAAACTATCGAACTCAAAGGACAAGATAAAGGCACAGAAAATATGCTTCAAAAACTCCGCGAAACCTACAATAAGTGGAATGCCTCGCAAGTGAATATAGAATTTGTCTCATTGCAGCGAGAATTCTGTGAATATCTTTTCAACCTGCTTCGCAATAATGGCTTTGCGGTCAAAAAAATAATTCCGACCAAAGACAAAGTCGCGAGGCTCGCAGAAAAAGAATGAGCATTCAGTCGCGGAGATATAGAATTTGTGGAAAATATGTGAAATAAAAATCTGGTCTCGCAACTTCTTAAATTCCCGAATGTTGACCACGATGATATGGTTGACGCAATGGTATATTCTATGGAATGGCGAAAGCCTACTAAATTCGGAATTGTCGAAACTCGTGTCGGAGAATACTAACCCACTCAACTTATGAAAGGAAACTACTCACACATTCATTTTTTTATCGCGCAATATGGTTATGAAGCCCTATACAAAGAATACAAGAGCCTGCAAGTCAGGGTGTTCTGCCAAAAATACCATGTATGCAATAAAACCATGCAAAAAATATTTGGCCCCAAAATGTCACCAAGCAAAAAGCGAATGGTAGAAATTTTGCGACAAGAATGAGATACCAGAAAAATTCGTGAAATCGCGAACGAAAATATTTTGTAAATCTTCCCCCAATTTGGGGGATTTTTTTCGTTTTTTCACACCTACAATACCCTGATATAAGGAAACCCTGTAAAATAGCCATAACGCACGAGCGGTTCGTGCCTAAATAATCCGTTTATTTCTTTATTTTTTCAACATGGAAAAAGAAAATTTGCTGGATGAGGAAACAGTGGAAACAGACCTCGAAAACAATGATATCGACGAAACAGAACTCGATGATATCGACCTTCTCCAGATGGAAGAAGAAAAACCTGACTACGAAGCGAAATACAAAGAGCTTCATAAAGAACACGAGAAAATGCGTAAAGCATTCGTCGCACAGAAGAAAAAGGCAAAAAGTCAAACAGAAACAGACGATGACTTGGATGCACGACTTGACGCACGCCTCGCAATGCGCGAATTCTATAAAGATAATCCTGATGCGGTCGACCTACGAGAAAAAATCGAGGATTATGCGAAAAAAGGAATTTCGCGAGAAGATGCTCTGTATCTGTTGTCCCGCGACAAGGTGGAAGCGAAAAAAACCGCTGAAAGCCGAACGACTGGACGAGCTCGAATCAACGCAGGTTTCAAAAAACTCTCAGCAGACGAATACCTCAAACTCTCAAGGAAGGCACAAGCAAGCTACTTGGAAGAGTCTGAAAAAGAGTTTGGAGAGTTGGCGTTTGCAGACTAATTATTTTTTAATTTTTTAGAATTATGGCATTTACTCAAGGACTTGACGCCGCAAAGGCTCAAGCATGGGCGGTTGTTCTCCAGCAGGAATTGTATAACTCTGTTGTTGGGCTTAATATCGCCGACACAAAGTTCGAAGGAACATTCAAAAATGGGGTAAAAACGGTTCATTTCCCCAGAATTAAGGCAACCAGTGGATTTGATATGGCAAGTCCATCAGCAACATTTACTCCATCAACACTTCAGAGTGAAGATGAAACAATGACGCTGGATGTACACAAGGGCTGGGCGGTTGATTTTGCTACTGCAGATATTAGCCAAATGAAGGCAAATCCAACCAATCAAATTATCAAACAACTTAAACAATACTACAAGGAAGAATGGGAAAAAGAAATCTTCCGAAAGGCTGTTGCTGGTGCTGGTATTGCAACGGGTGGTGCAACAGGACTTACTATCGCAAATGGTGAAACTCTCTATGACACCATTCTCGATGGCGACCAAAAACTTACCGAAAATAATGCACCAATGGAAGACAGATTTATCGTTATTTCTCCTGCGGATCATAAATTGCTTAAAAAATATCTGGCGTCTCGTGGTACATCTCTCGGAGATAAAGTATTGCAGAACGGATATGCTGGTGAAGTAGATGGCGTTCGTGTCTATGTTTCGAATATGCTTCCAAAGGTTGGTTCAGTTCGTAATCTCATTATGGGACAAGGAAAGCCTGTGTGCTTTGCCTCTGATATTCATCCTGATATTGTACGAGTGGGACAAGAAATGAAGGCAAATTCTTTCGTTGATACTATCAAGTCACAATCTCGATTTGGGGCGAAAGTGTTTTCAGCTGATGCGGTTCGTCTCGTAAATATTGCTATCAAGGTATAATTTTTAACCATTTATAATATGATTGATATCCCAACTAATCAGGAAGAAATCCTGAAAGAACAAAATATGCCTGCTCTCATCAGAAATCGTTTTGGTATCGAGGTGGTTATTGACCTATACACTGCCAAACGATTAGCCTCTAAAAATGAAGTAGAAATCATCGATGAGAACTTCAATGAAAACAAGACGAAAAAAACTACCAAAACTCAGGAAAAACCTGAAGAGGCAAAATAATTTTGTCTGCAATCTGTCAAAATTTGGCAGGTTGTGATGAAATTATTTTTTATTATTTAGAAAATATGCAGAAAAATTATCAATACATTGCTGGACTGACAAGAACGCTCGCTGGGACGAATGCAGAAAATTACACAGATGATGACCTTGTGATTGATATGAATATTGTGCGTGAAGATATGCACGCAAAAGTAGTTGCAAAAGGAAAATCAAATCCGTATTGGGATGAAGCAGTACTTGATATTATTGAGTGAGAAAATGAATATCCGTTGCCTTGAAATGACGATGAGAAACCTGAAAACGAGCGAGTGTACGCAGGAATGCGAACCGTAAAAAAAGTGTTCGTCAAATATCATCCTGATGGACAATACGAACAACTGGAATATGGAAATATCAATGAACCACTTGGTGCAAATGGCTCAAAAAAATACTATTCTATCGCAGATAATTCACTCTTTATCTTTCCAACACCCAAAAAATACGTAGAAGATGGGATTATTGTTCATGGAATCAACACACTTCGTCTTGTGGACAAAAATGCGACAGAAGAAAAGATTTTCGCTCAAAAATTGCCGTCTCGAGCCTATGAAACACTGGCGCTCGGAATTGCTGTCAGATACTGCCGATATCTGAAACGCGATTTTGCAGAGGCAGAAAAATTGGAAATCGAGTATGAAAAGGAAATGAATAAAATAGTAGAAAGTTTCAAAGCTCGAAGTGTTCGTATATTCGAGAATGAGCCAATATTGCCGCGTTATGACCTTCAATAATCCACCTCGAAAGGTGGTTTTTCTTTACTCCTACAATTTCGGAGAATAATTATTTTCTATATAATTTTTTTAAATTATTTTATACAAAATATGTCTATACTCAACACTCAGGAATGGCGAGAAATTACTGAAGCAATCAAGAAAAAGAAAGGAAAAATCATGAAGCAAATTCTTGCTGTTAACACATCAATGAATGAAACGATTTATTCGCGACGCGATATCCTGATTGCACAAATGGAAATGCTTGATTTTTTCCTGAAAAAACCCGAAGACATCAAAAATTATAAACTCCGCAATGACAACGAATAAGTATACACGACGGCGAACAGAACGCCAGGAAATCGTGCAGGGAATTGCACGACACAATTATGAAAAACTTTATTTATCCGATGGAATCCGTTTTTTTGGTGTTCTAAAACAAAAAAAATGGACGAAATGGAAACGACGATAACCCCCCATAAATATGACAAAAGCAAATACACGAGTGGTAGATCTGAACGAAAATCTCGACCCAACAGGTTCGGAAAATTTATACCTCGCAACAGAAACAACTGACGAAAAAATCTCACTCAATGGTGTGCAAAAATTTCTGGAAAAAAATTTCCTGAAAAAATCTGAAAACCTCGCTGATATCAATGCTGAGGAAGGACGAAAAAATCTTGGCGTATATTCTCAGGATGAGGTAGATGAAAAAAATGAAGAAAAGGCCGATAAACAGCATAAGCATAAAGTGGAAGAAATCACTGATTTTGACGAAAAAGTGACGAAAAAAATTCAGTCTGGTATTATTGCCGGAGAAAATGTGTTTTTGGAGAAAATTGGAGAAAAAATACAAATTAATACTGTTGTTGGAGGATGAAATGGATCAGGAGGCGCAGGCGATATGCAGAGAATTAAAAACCTCTCTGATCTTACAGACAAAGCCATTGCTCGTACAAATCTTGATGTTTATGAGAAAAATGAAGTTGATAGAAGGCTTAATGCGAAACTTGACGCTTCACAAAAAGGAAAGGCTTTGGGTGTTCCTGAGTTGGACGCAAATGGTTTTATTCAAGGGAAAAATATTCCTGACTGGGCACTGAATATGCTCGTTTTCTGGAGCAAAGACGAATTCCCTAAAGAGGGAAAAACAGGAAAACTTTATTTTGAACAGTCCACCAGAAAAATCTATGTATACAATGGCTCTGCTTGATATAAAGAATATACTGACCATATTGGCATTACAGTAGACACATCAGGTAAAGCGAACCTAACAGGAGGCAACACTTTCTCTGGCGAACAGATTCTTAACAATGCTTTGCACCTCGGGGATTATGCGAGCGCAGCAAACCAAAGCACCAAAGCACGTGTTGGACGAGCTTCAGATAGAGGAGAAGGAAGTGTGGTCTTTCAATTTGGGAAAGGAGACGCAAGTCAACAAAAATTTCAAGTTGTGGATGGAGCTTGGACAAAAGTTCTTTTCGAGGTAGGTATCAATGGGAAAGTGATGATACCTGATTGGTTGTTAGTCGGGGGGCAAGTATTCGCAAATAGAAAAACCGAGTGAGAAGCGCCAACCATCTCACTTGCAATTGGAGATGGTAAAACTGGCTTTCATCATTTTAATACTGGAAAGTTCGGGATGTATTCCAATGGAAACCTTCTTCAAGACTTCTATGTTGGACATGAGCCCGTTTGTGCAAATGGACTGGGACAATATCCAACTATTATAAAAATGACGAAAGCACAATACGACGCCCTCGCTATTAAAGAGAACAATGTAATTTATTTTATTACCGAATAATCTATGGCACTCAAAACTACCAACATTAAAAACGCACAAATGGTGCAAGTAACCGACTGGAAAGCGACTGGAATTTCCATTGACTACAATGAGATGAAAGCACAGTCAATTATGTCAGGTTACGCCAGCAAGGAAGCAATGGACAATAATGCTGAACCGCTTGATGTTGATGTTCGCCACGCAAAAATCTACTGGTCGCAGGAAGATTTGAGTAAAGAATATCCAGCACAACCTGAACGCCTCAAAGAACTACTAAACAAAAAAGATTTGACAGCCGAAGAAAAAGAAGAAAAAGGGAAGCTCGAAAAAGAATACCAATCACAGGTTGATGTATTTCTTGAAACTCCACGAATAGTAATGGACGAGAAACTTATTGTCGCTTTTCATATTCTCGGAGAAGTCCAAAATAAGGTTCATCTTGGAGGAACAAAATTCCGAGGTGCAGAAATTATTCCTGACGCTTTCCCTGAAAAAGCATTGCCACTCTTTCAGAAAGCACAGGCTTTAATTGATAAACTCAAATAAATATG
>MORC01000003.1 GCA_003260345.1 Candidatus Gracilibacteria bacterium GN02-873
GAATAATGTATTTTACATTTCTTAGGAAAATGTATTTAAAAATTGTCAAATAAAAATAAATCCCAAATTTGGGATTTATTTTGTCGTGTAGAAAAAATTCATTTTATAATGGAAATCCGCAATTGACGTGTCGCCTTTTTTCGCAGAAATCATCATAAATCCGTCTTTTTCCGAAATCGTGAGAGAAATATTTTTGTCAATTGTGTAAATATTTCCGTCACGCGCGATCGCGATAATCGCATTGTACTGAGCATCTGTAACATAGGCGCCTCATGGAATTTTCGGATCGTTATAGTCCGCATTCGCAAAGCGATATTGAGCATGCGTACTTACAAGTAAATTACCCGTTGAAGACGCATTTTCATCAGTTTTTTGAACGATTCTCGCAGAATTTGGTAATGAGAAAAATTGCTGGTATGCGAGAATTTTTTGAGTATTGTACACATTGATACTCATTGGCTTAGCTGCATCAGCTGGCGAAACACGAATTTCATAGCCTGCTGGTACATTTTCAAAAATTCCTGAATGTAAAATTCTGAAAACATCCTGCCCTGTAGTTACTGTGATATTTTCTGGCGTTCGATATGATCCAGATGAGAATTTTCCTTCCGTATCAGTCAAAATCGATCCAGTATTTACCATCATTGGATATTCTGATGAACGGATTCGGAAAATTTCGATTGGCTCATTTTCGATCGGATTATCAAGAATTCCTGAAACATTTCCGGACTCTGAAACATTTTCAAGCGTTGGAATTGGAGTGAAAACTTCCACCAAAATCGGCATATATGTAGTATTCCCGAATTCATCGCGAACACGCAACATCATCTGACGATTTTCTGGCGTATCAAACGGCCCAAAAATCAATTCTTGATCCGAAATCGTGACATTTTTTCGATTCGTTTCAAAATCATCATCGTACACGCCGTTATTGTCCGCATCGACAGTCAAATCTTCATCAATCGCGACTTCAAAATCTGAAAGTTCGGTCACAATTTCTGAAATTTGAATTTTGGTCTGTGCATACACTGGCACGCGAACCGTATCAGAAAGCGAAATCACCGGATTGGTCGAATCACTCGCAAGTTGTGGCGAAAAAAGCGTTACACCTGCGCGATTCTGTTGATCACGAGACAAATGCTTGAGTCGGGCGTAATAAAATCCGTTTGGATATGGAATGGCAAAATTGTATGATTCTGAAGGCATTCCAAGATTTTTGACAATATACACGGAGTTTGGTGAAAGCGAAATATTTTCACGATGTGTAGCGTCAAAAATCGAGAATGATTCTTCTGAAGTTAAACGCATTCCTGGTAAAATCGGCAATCCTAAAAGTTCATCATCCGCGCCATAACGATATGTTCCTGATCCACCACCAATAACAAAAATTGAGCCACCAGACGCACGAATTTCAGTTGTTGTCGAGAATTGGTATGCGCGATGCGCTTCCAGTGTCATACGTTTTTCTTCAGAATTCTCACCAGTTCGATACAAAATTTCTACATTTTTATTTCCTGTATAAATCGTACGATTTGGAGAAACTGACAAGAAAATATCGCCAGTAAATTTTTCAATTTTAGCACTTTTAAGCACAAAACTTGAAGCCTTTTCCCCGCTAGAAATATAACGATTGATTGGCATTGAACGCATTCCATTGTTGTCAAAATCCGAAAAATTATTTTGCACGAACAAATCTACGACAGTTTTTGGAAGTAATTTTTCCAGATTTTTATCAATCGCGGCGCGATCCCATTCTGTATATTTTTCGAGGAATTCAAGACGCCATTCGCGCTCGTCTGGAAGTGTATTTCTGAACGAAACATTGAGTTCGGATGGAGTCGAAAGCACCTGCACAAAATTGTTCGGAACTTCTGGCAATTTTTGTGAAATATTTTCAGTGCGAGTCGTCGTGTCAATGATTTTATTCGGTTCTTTGAGATGCGTATTTTTGACATACAAATTTCCACCAAGCACAAAAATATAGTCACGATCAGCATCATTATCAATATCTTTTGTATCCACACGATCATTTTTTCCAAGAAGTTCTACATAATCAAACAATTTTGTCTGAGTTTTTGAATTTTCGGTCAAAACATAGATTCCTTCAAATTTTGGCAAATAATTCGCCGCAATGCCAGCAGTATTGACTGAGTGTCCTGGAATATTTTGAGAATTATTGGAAGTATTGAGTTGAGCGAGTCGATGAATTCGTCGCTCAAGTGATTTTCCAATATCTTGTGCGGTAGTCGTTTCAGTCACAGAATTATCTGCGATTGACTCTATCGCGCGAGATTCAAGATTGGCAAGCTGAGACAGAGCGAGCGAAGGTTTTTCCGATTCATCGGATGCAAATTGTCCAACATATGGCGCATTCGCAAGGAGCGAAGGATCGTCATTACGAAGCAAATCAACAATATTTTGTAATTCACCATTTTTTCGTTCATGCTCATGGACAAATTCGTATAGCAAGTCAAATTTTTCGCGATTATACGCCTCAATTTCGGCTTGCAATTTTTTAGCTTCTGTCTGAGCCGCATACATTTTTTTGTCCAAATCCGCCGCCTGAGCGATAAATCCTGATGCCAAAAGTTCAGATTTAAGATATTTTGCAAAAGATTCATTATCCAAGAAAATATCTTTTTCAGCTTCGAATTTTCGAATAATCGGTTCAAGCAAATTTTCCGCAGTTTCAAGTGTAATTCCGGACGAAAATTTCGCATAACTCGTGAGATTATCGACCGTATCTTGTGCTGCATTTTCTACTGAATCAGAAGCATTCTGAAGTGCGCTTCCGGCTTCATTGGAAATATTTTGAAGATTTTGCAAAGCATTATTGACACGATTTTCACCATCAATCAATTGATTCACATTGATATGATTGTCGATTGGAAGGCGAATATTCACATCATCAAGAATTTTCGACGGAATCGAATTTCCAAGATCGCTCGTAAATTGATTGATCGGTTTTACGGCGGCTTTCGCAAATTCTGTGATAAAATCTGTTCGCAACGTGTAATTGAGATGCGTTGAAATTCGGATTTCTTTGAGTTCTGGCACAGAAAATTGTGGGAACTGAATATTGAGAAAATCCATTGGAAGCGTCGACTGGCGTTCTGTTCGTTGTGCAATTACATCACCCACCTGCCATTCTGGAATCAAAACCGTTTTCTGATAGTAGCAGTATAATTTTGAAATCAATTTCAAAATATTGAGCGCGGCTGAAATCGAACCACCAAGCTTTGGAAGTTTTGGTGGTGGCGGCAAATCTGGCAATTTTACCATCGGCAATGACGGTAATTCTGGCAAATCTGGCAACGATGGCAATGGAGGAAGCACTGGTAATGATGGAAGTGTCAACGAAGCTGTTGGAGAATTTGGCAACGAAAGTCCTGGGAGTGCTGGCAATCGCATCGGAGAAAGTCGGAAATTAAAATCTGGCACCGACAAATCAATTCCGAGTCGTACATCCGACAAGTCCAGCACAATATCTGGCCATTTCGGGAAAGAAATAACTGGAATTTTTGGGATGATCATCGAAATCAATTTAAATTTCCATTGTTGGGAATTATTTCGTTCATTTCGACAAACACCACACTGAGCGCTTGTTTCCGCAAAAATATCCAAAAGTGGCTGCCAACTCTGCGCAATCGCCTTGATGAGCACATACAATTCCGCCCATTTTTGGAAGCGAATACCGTTGTCTTTGATCCAGCCAAAAGTCATTTTTTCTACGGCCTGAATATTACAAAGCAAATCATACATCAATTTTTCTTTCCAATTGACATATTTTTGCAATTTTTCTGGAAATTTTCTGTATTCCTGAATTCGCTTAATGTTGGCCTGAATCGACGACATAAAGCCAGATTTTTCGAGTTTTGCTTTTGCAAGCAAACATTCCTTAGATTCTCCCGTGACACACCAGTTTTTGAGAGCGCGAGAAAATTCTTGCTCGTACGAATTTAGTTGACGCTCATACTGATCCAATTCACTCGGACGAATCCATGGAACATTGATATTGACTTTTGTTTCGCGAATATTCAAAAATGGCAATTTTCCAAGGAAAGCGTACGCCGCACGAAGCGCATTGAGGCTTCATTGAGCAGAATTCATCAATGGCGTAACTGAAGAAGTTGCTTTGTTAAGTTGATTTCCGTACCACTGCCCTGCAGAAGAATTTCCGCCACCTGATGCGTGCGCAAGTGCTGATAAGGTATCAGTAGAACGATAAGCAGATGACATTTCAGCTTTCAGAGAACTCAAAGATTCGCTTGAATATGCTTTGGAAAGTTTATCCAAGAAATCAGAATAACTCGAATCCACTTTAGCATTTTGTCCAAAATCTGTTGGCGGAATAATCGTCAAATTTGGCGGCGTAAACAATGAAGTTGTAAGCTCCTCAGTCTGACGAGTAAGCCAATCCATAATAAAATCTGGGAATGCAGAAATTCGTTTATTTTTAACATTCACAACTTTTTTGATGTCAGCAATTTTATCGCCGCCAGTCACAGAAAGTTCAATAGACGACGCTCCGCTACTTGCGTTTCCAATATTGACAAGTGGGCCACCATTCAGTGATGAAACATTTCTTCGAGAAATTTTTGCGGTAATTCCAACAATTTCAGCCTGACGTGTAGACGGTGATTTCATGTATTCGAGAATTTCTTTTTCCAGATTTTTCTCTTCAGTACGAAGTTGTGTTTTTGTGGAAGCTTCGAGATTACAACTCGCACCATTCCAAGTTTTTGAAATCGTTCCCAGTCCAGAAATCGCACTTACATCACCATCATCGGTCGAACCATCACCTTTACAAACAGGCATTGGTTTTGCCATAACAATACAGTTTCCACCCTGTATCAATGGCGAAAGTCCTTTTCCTGGATTGCCACCAATAGTACTTGCAGGTCCACCAAAACATATACCCACACCCATTCCAAGAGTTAATGTTGGTGTAACAAAGAGGCGCATAAAGTTGGTTGGTGAATCCACGCCAAGGTATCCACCAGCACCTGTTTCCGCCGTACAACTTCCCATGTATCGAAGTGGTGATGCCGGCCAAACCGTTGGAACTTGATAACACCCTGATGGGTTTGGCACATTAATCGCTGTCAAAGCGGAAAGCACTGGAAGTCCCTCATTTACTTTAAATCCATCACCCACTGGGTAACCAAAAACTACAGGATCATTCCCTGGTGCCAATGGTGCCCAGTTGATTGGGAAGCTCATACATGAACCTCCACCAAATCCACAAGACAATCCATCAGCAATTTCCTGTGCTTTGTTTTCAATATTTTTGGTGGTTTCAGCATCAAATCCAATTTTTACAGAATTTTTGCCATTTTTCTCAACAGTAACGAGATTTTTTGGATTTTTTGAATTGCCCGCAATGGCATCAAATTGTTTTTTTCCTTCTGCTGGCGTCATTTTTTCAACAGAATCTGGTAATCCATTTTTGTCAGAATCTGTCAATTTTTCTGAAAGCCCTTTTGGAAGTGGTGCGGAATAGAGCGCTGGACGACGGCTGGATTGGTATTCACGAGCCGCAGTTGAGAGCCAAGTCATCATTTCAGCACCACAAGTAGTTGAAGTTTTGAACGCAACATCACCAAAATTATCATGACCAACGGTTCCTTCCTCAAAATCCCCTACTAACATTTCACCATAACTCGCTGGCAAAACCTTGAGCGTATAGCGGATTTTTGCTTCAGCACCAGCAGGAATTTCTCCAACATCAAATTCGAGATCAAACTCTCCATTGTCTTTTTCTTGGAAATTTTTCTCCACGCGATTACCAGTAATCTCAACAGAATACGTCGCACTCGTATCACGATCGAACATTTTTGGAATGCTATCCAAATATTTCACATTTTTCTGAGATTCTGATGACAAATTTTTCACAGAAACCTCAACTTGAATTGTGTCGTACGGATACAAAATCGCATTTTGTGATTGAAATTTTTTGGAAATTTCAAGGCCATGAAGCGAAGCATATTGTGAACGAATGTAGGTTTTGAGTGGAGTTGGAGTCGTGCGAGTTGTATTATCCGCAGAGGCAACTTGCAGGTCGTCTGACAATGCAGAATTTCCAAATTGTGCACTCAGCTGAGCCAAAACCTTTAGATCAATCGTTGAATTTGGAAGTGATTGAATCGACGCAGATTGCTCTTGATAATAGACTTGTTCACGAATTTTTTCGTCCGTAATGCCCGAATCGGCTGGTTTCGCATTGGCTGGGACGCGTCCCACAAAAGTATCAAATTGTGTTACGGCGTCAGAAATGACGGCACCATCGTGATTATCTGTTTCATTTCGAAGCGTAATTCCAAGTGTCGAATCAAGAATTTTTTGTTCAAAAGCTCCCGCCGTATCAGTTCCGTACAAAATTCCCAATTCTCCACCAGAAGTCAAATATACCAAATCATCTTTCCCGTCCGCATCCATATCATATACTTTCATTTGTTGAATGTGGCTTGGCGCCGCATTTCCAGACGAAAGCGAAATATTTTGTGGAGAAAATTTGGAATCATTATTATTGATGAGAGAAATTTTTCCATCAGAATCAAGCACAATAATATCAGAAAATTTATCGCCACGGAAATCTCCGATTTCTATGAGAGAATTTCGATTTTTCGGCAAAAAGGCAATATTTCCCAGTGAACGAAAGCGCCCACCAATATTGAGCAAAAGTTGAATATAACCATCTTCATACTGAACGATTACATCATTCAGCCCATCGCCATTCATATCTTTTTCAAAGAAATTTTGAATCTGACTACGGCGACTATCAGCAATTTGCGTTCCAATACTACGATCGAGTCCGTCAATCTGCGTATCAGGCTCACCATGGCGAACACTCGCGATTGGATCACCCATATTGAGCATCATATATGTATGAAACCATTTTGTAGCTTCACCAACACTATCGCCAGCCGCAAAGGAAAGTAGCATTCGATTATTTCCCATCCAACCAACTCCTGCATTTTCAGAAAGTGTACCGATATCATCAATATCGCGTGGACCCACTTTGGCATCATCAAAAAGTGCATCACTAAGCGATCTCTGGACCATAAATCCATGCGCCGCATTATTTAATGCCTGGTCGCTAAATGCTCTTAATTGATATCCAGCACTCTGCAACACAGGCGCATTATGGGCAACATCTGAGAAAATATCATCCGCCAAAATCACACTTTCATTTTGAGAAAAATGATATGTAGCCTCTGCAATCAGTGCCCCATTTTCAAGAATTTCAAAGGCAAATCCGTTTGTAGTATTATAATTTTTTGGCCGGAAAGAAACAGATGATTGTGCTTCTATTGAGCCATTTTGAGCAATGGTCGCGAGCGGCTGATTATTTTTTGAAAAAATAATTTTTCCGCCCTGCGCGGCAATATTGTAGCCATCAGTTTCGTTCAAAAGCACTTTTCCAGCAATCGAAGCACGATCTTTTGGAATGTCACAAGAATCAGAATTTTTACACGCGAGTAGTTCTGATTTTTCCGTTTGATACAAAATTTTTGTGATTTCAGATTTGCGAACAGAATCAAAAACATGCAACACGGGGAATCCTCGTTCGATATTGAGGGAAGTTTCAAAAACCGCATCATCAACGCGCCCAAGGGAATATCCACCACCTGGAAAAACCGAAAAAATCGTCTCATCAGCAATTGGTGAAGCCAAAAGTGTCGTTACCGCGAGGCTCTGAGATTTTTTCGGATCAGCATTGTACAAAATATCCTCCCCTTCGCGCAAGAATGACCCACCCGCAAGCACCGTATAACGAGCATTATAATCATCCGCAAAATTGTATTTGACATCATTTGTAAAAATTTGTACCGCATATTTGGTAATCGGCAAAATTTCAAAAGTTTGTCCATTTTCCTGATATTGAATTTTATTTTTTTCAATTTCTGGAATTTCTACAACATAATAACCACTCTGTTCTGGAATAATATATTCACCATTTTCAAATTTGATTTCAAAAGGATTTTCAGCGTTTTTGGCAATAAATGCTTGGCCAGAATAATTCGCCAAATTCCCATAACGATCACGCGTTCGGAAAATAATTTTTCCACCAACCGTCGTGTGATCAATATACATCGCATCGCCCGCAATGAGCGTAAGCGGATTATTGTTGAGAATACCGATACCCGGAATGTTGATTGTGAGATTATGAACGCTCGCAACTGTTCCTGGCATATAAGTGAAAATTTCCGATTGACCATTTTTGATATCAAAAGTATCTGAAGAAAATTTTCCAGCGCCATTTGGAAGCGAAAGTGAAATCACTGAAGAAAATCCAGAAAGCTGATTTCCGTCAGCATCTTCGATTCGTACGCGCGCCTTCACAGCATCGCCACCAGCACGAAGTGCATTATTCGGATTATCAAATTGCAATTTTACACGAGCCTCCGCGAGCACATCAATTTCTTTTTCTGTCTTCAATTCTACATTTCCAAAGGCAGAATGATTTTTCACGGTGGCAAAAATTTTCATTTTTCCAACATTGTCACCACGAACCACGAACGACAAACGAGAATCAAAAATATCAAGCGATAATTTTTGGACCGCGTCGCCCGCAGCATTCAAAATCGCACCATTTTCTACAGAAAGTTCCACAGAATACAAACCTGGTGTAACCGCATTCCCAAGCTGATCTTGAAGTGAAAGCGTCACAAGAGTCGTTGAATCTTTCACAATCATCGTCGAAACTGGCGCAAGCGAAATCTGAGAAAATTTTCCAGAAACCACACTAAAAGTCATCTCGCCAGCCACACCATCTTCTCCGCTCAAAATCGCACGATATGTTCCGATATTTTTTGTGATAGCATCAGGAATTGTCACTTTTTCATCCTGTTTTTCGAGTGAAATAATTTCGCGATTTGTGATATCATCCAAAAATGTTACGCGGAAATTTTTTTCAGCATTTCCTGTATCAGAAAGCGATTTTTTACGAGTCACATTGAGGAAAAATTTTTCCTGAGAATCTGCAGAAATCACTGCCAATCCACTCACATTTTCCGATGAAATATGCGAATCCAAAAATGCGCTCGAAGCCGTCAGCGTAAAATCTTCGGAAGAAATTTCTTGGCGACTTCCATCAGCAAAAGCGACAGAATACACAATTTTTGCTTTGAGAGAAAAATCTTTATCACGGGCATTGATGAGAAATTTTGGGCGCAAAGCATTCGCTGGCACTTCATAATTTGCGACCGAAAAATATGAGTCATATTGCGCCATATCAATAGTTTTTCCGGCGCTCGTTACAGAAAGAATTTGTAATTTTGCAACAGAACCATTTGGCGGAATAATATTTTCTGTATCAGTTTGGAGCGATACGGAAAAATCAAGTGCATCGTGATGAGCAATATGCGTTCGATAAAAATGTGGAATAACGCGCGCACCAGTGACGGATTTTTTCTGATCATCAGCCGACGCAGAATTGGCAAGATTTTGAGAATTTTTATTTTGAGAATGATCAAGTCCTATCGTATTGCCGCCGCACTGCCCTGCCAAAATTTTTGGTGGAAGCTGAGAACGAATCCAACACTGAATCGCGGCTGGCCACTGAAATAGTGAAACACCCTCTGGTGAGCCACACTGCGCACTATTTGAAGTTGGGGAATCTTGAAAATTTTCTTGCTGAGAAATATTAAATCCCTGAATTGCGGCCAACTTTTGGCGATAATCTGCAGAAATATTTGTCACATCTTGGCTTGCTGTTGAATTTCCTGGAATTACTGGCGAAAGTCCAAGATACGCAATTTCATACATTTTTTCAGAATTCGCAGAAAACTGTGGGATTTTTTGCAAAATATTTCCATTGGCTGGCATACCAGAATAGGAAAGCATACCCTCGATAGTATCCTGATATTTTTTGGTAATATCTGGATGAAGCCAATTTTTTGCTTGCAAAATCTGAATAATCAACTCATCAGAAATATAATCATTCCAGTCAAATTTTTCTGGAAGATTTTTTGCTTTGAGTACATTTTCAGCGATTGTCGCCTCATTATCAGGCTGATTAGTAGCGTTTTCTTTATCTACAATCGCAGACCATTGTTTATTAGCATTCTCGCGAAGCCAAGCACGAACTTCATCAATAGTGCTCGCCTGCATTCGGAAAAAATTTGGATATTGCAAGGTTGCAATATTTCCTTTTTTTGTCAAAAATTCGATCGAACGATTGATATCAATAGGTAAATTCGGCGTCACACCATTTTTGTCAGCTGCAGCAATTTCTTCCTGAGTTGGTGAAATATGTCGCAAAATTCCATCAATTGTATGATATGTAAGTGTGCGATAATTCGTGTAATTTACAACAATATCGTCATCTGTTGAGTTTCCAGTTCGGTTTGATGATCCAGAATTATATCGATAAATACATGTACGATTATTCGAATATTTTTGCCCATCGATCGAAACAGAACCCACCAAACATCCAGTAGAACCATTATATCGAGCAATCTCGTTCATGATATTTGCTTCTGGGCGAAGTGGAATATTCGTAGGACCAGAATTAGCGCGCGTACCAAACAAATTTCCAAATCTTGTAGAACCAGAAGGTGCGGAAGTTGGTCCAGAACTAAATTTTGCAAGCGACGAAACCAGCTGATTTTGTTCCACTAAATCCACCTGACTGCGACAACGGAACCGATCTCCACTTGTATCCGTTGGATACGGGTGCCAGCGATTTTCTTCATCAATCCAGCGATGTGGCTGCTTGAGGGTGTATTGATATGAATAATCCATACACTGTGCAAGCGATGGCATATTGATACGATCGCTTTCAAGCATTCCTTCCAAAGAAAAAATACTTCGCGTGAATCCCGTAAAATGTTTCGCTGGAAAAGTAGTCAAAGGATTTTTTCCAGAAGAATATGCCCCAGAATCATTGGCTACACGCAAAAGCGAATTTCCGCCCCAAAAAGTGTTCAAATGTGGTTTCCCACCATTATAACAATATTCTTCATCTCCCTTGAGCGCGTTGATATGCGCCTCAGTAGAATTCACATCAAATGCAGAATTTGCTTCCACCAAAACTGATTTTCCAAATTCTGCTTTTTGTCCAGAGCTTCCTCGTGCAATGATACATTGGGCCGCATTTTGAATATTTTTTCCTTCCATTCCAAAAAAATAATTTGCAAACGGCAAATCCGTTCCAGCCCCATATCGCGCCGTCATAGAATCCAAAATCGGAATTCGTCGCGCGACAGAATTTTCTTTTAGAAAATCATCAAAACTTGATTCCAAAGCGTCATTTGCTTTTTTGAGTGTATCCTTGGCAACATCATCCATCAAAGAAATTTGCACTGAACCCAAATCCGCTCGAACATTGGCTCCAGAATTATAACGCCCAGCATTATGAACAGCCGCAAGCTCTTCTCCAAGTACTTTTTTATTAAAAATTTTATCAAATGAACTCAAAAAATTCTCAATAATCGTCGAAGTTTGAATATCGGGCGTCTGTGCGATGAGATCATCAGAAAGGACATTTGAAGAAATTTTCGAAACATCAAGGCCATCAATCCCCAAACTTGCGATCAAATCCGCGTATCCCGCGTCGTTTTTTAAATCATAATCTTTTAATTTTTCGTTAATATCCTTGAGCATATACTTCGTAAATCGCGCATACGCAAGATTTTCAGCATTCGCAATCCAAAGCCCATATTGGAAAACTCGGCGCAATTCGATACTTTTTGTTTCGGAAAATCCATCAAAATAAAACACGCGCGGCGCCTCTGTTTGCGCGACAAATTTTCCAGATTTCGTATAAAAATCATGCGTTTTATCGAGGAAATTTTTAATTTTTGTGATATCCTCGCCCGCATTCCAATCGCGCCCAACGGACGGATTGATCACGCCGTGCCAAATCTCTACTGACTGATCACCGCCACGCAAAGCTGAAATTTTCTCATAGCGACCAGATTTTTCGTTGTACAAAAAATTCTTATTTTCAAAATCCACATACGGAAAAATGCTCGGAAAATATTTTCCTTCCGCATTCACCATTGGAATGGGCACATTTCCGATCAAAACCGTACCAACCAATCGTGTTTTTACACCATCGGAATCCTCACCTTCGTAGTACAATTTTTCATTTTGTGCAGCAATATTGACAGGCGTAGTTTTCCCATCAATCACAGAAATAACTGTTCGCGTAGAACCCAAGTTATGCTGAATATCTTCAGCGTAACGAGCAATTTCGGAGCGGAGCGCGCGATGTGTCTCATTGTCCACAATAATCGAAATAATATCACGATACTGATCAGAATGAGCCTGAGCTGTCCCAAAAAAGTGAAATTGAAATGTTTGAGAAAAAATCAAAACAAAAACCAATAACATCGCAATGGTTTTTTTGAAAGAAAAATTTTCGGAAGAAAATCTTGAAAAAAGAATTTTTTTCGTCATAAAACGCAAGAAAAATTGAATTTTTTGAAAAAATTATGCTGTAAGAATTTTTCTGATAAAATACGGAAAATCTCGTGCATAATATACTCATTTTTTTTAGAAAAACAAACAAAAAAAACAAAAAAAGTCAAAAATAAATTGGACAAATTGAAATTTTTGTATATTATCTGCTCACTTCTTTGGAAAAAGACAGAAAAACCTTCTTGGACTTGTAGCTCAGTCGGTAGAGCAGCGCCCTTTTAAGGCGAAGGTCCCGGGTTCGAGCCCCGGCAAGTCCACCACTCTTGATACTCATAAAATTTTTTCGGAAGAAAAAATTTTTTATTTTTCATTTTCATCAAAAAACGAGAAGTCGTGCAGAACCCTCAAAAATTTTGATATTTTTTGGTTTCTGTGCGATTTTTGTTTTATGAAAATAATAAAAATTTATTTTGACTTCGAAAAAATACTTATATCAGTATATTTTTAATCATTATTTATGACAAAAAAACTGGAACTCTTGATGCCTGCGGGTAATCTCGAAAAACTCAAATATGCAATTGCATATGGTGCGGACGCAGTATATGCCGGTGTGCCAATGTTTTCGCTTCGCGCACGTGAAAACCAATTTTCTTGGGATACACTCGCGGAAGGCGTAGAATATTGTCATTCTCGTGGGAAAAAAATTTATTTTACAGCCAATATTTACGCACATAATGTAAAAATTGGACCATTCATGAAGGCATTTGAAAAAATGCAAGCACTCAAGCCAGATGCGTATATTATGAGTGATCCTGGGCTGATCAACTTGGTTCGAAAAAATTTTCCAGACGCAGAAATTCACCTCTCTGTTCAGGCCAACAATACCAACTGGGCACAGGTAGAATTCTGGAAAGAAATCGGAATCAAGCGAATTATCTTGTCTCGTGAGCTTTCTTTACGAGAAGTGAAAGAAATTCATGAGAAATGTCCTGATATGGAGCTTGAATTTTTCGTTCACGGAGCTATTTGTATGGCATACTCTGGGAGGTGTTTGCTTTCGAATTATTTTTCTCATCGTGATCCAAATCAAGGGACATGTTCTCACTCATGTCGTTGGGAATATAAAGTTTTCAAAAAAGATGCGTCACCAGAAGAATTGTATGATTCTACTGGGCGCCCTGAGGATTATCAAGAATTGACTGGAGAATTTTATTTGGAAGAAATGGAGCGACCAGGCGAAAAATTACCAATCGATGAAGACGAATACGGAACATATATTATGAACTCTCGCGATATGTGTCTCGTGTCATATATGCAAGAATTAGCGGATGCAGGAATTGTTTCATTTAAAGTAGAAGGTCGCTCAAAAACTGTAAACTATCTTGCTGGTGTCGGTCGAGCATACCGCCCTGCCCTTGATGCTGTAGAAAAAGGCGAATCTTATGATATTGCAGCGCTTTCTGATGAAGTATTTGCCATCTCAAATCGTGGATATACGCCAGGATTCTTGGTGGGAAATCCAGGAGAAAAGGCTATTTATTTTGAAAAAAATAAAGACCTCCACGAAGAAGATCCAATTGGAATTGTCAAAGGTTATGATGAAAAACGCAAAATGGCAAGAATTGAGGTCAAGAATCGTATCGACCTTGGCGAACCACTTGTATTAATTTCGCCTTCTCAACGAGTAAATTATACCCTTGATAGTATAATTGCAGATCCTATTTTACTTGCAAATCCTAAGGCAGAAGATGCTAGTTTTACGGAAGTTCCAGAAAATGGAGAAACTCGAGAATCTGGACATGGTGGACATATCGACTTATGGATCAATGTTCCAGAAAAGCCAGCACATTATGCAATTATTCGAAAAAAACTTCCACTTGATGAAGTTCGTATATAATTCTTAAAACAGTATGTTTCCATGCTGTTTTTATTTTTTCAAAAAAAATAACAAAGACGAGACATGTCTTTTGATTTTTAAAATTTTATTTTCTCGTCGCCACATCCCAAGTACGCACCAATTCATCAATAAATTCATCTTTTTCACGCCCTTCTTCCAGAAGTGCTTTAGTTCCACAAGACGCCAGATGATGTTTCAGTAAATCTCGATTGGCACTTTGTAAAAGCCCCATCGAAGCATTGATTTGATGAGCGATATCAGCACAATAAGCATTTTTCTCGAGCATTTCTTGCACTTTATTGAGAGTGCCAATCGCCTTTTTGATGTTCAATTCGATTTTTTGTTTTGAATAGATCATAATAAAAAATTTGAAAAACCCTATGATTTGTATATAATTCTTTTACTTTTTAGCGAAAGTGGCCCGCATCTTGCGGGTTTTTATTTTTGACAAGCACAGTCATTTTTGCAGTTGCATGCCTGGCAAGAACAATTCTCGCAAGTACAATGCACGCAATTACATTGACTGCAATCACATTTTTTCATAATCATAAATATATCTTAAAAATTATATACCATACCATAGGGTTGTGTATATATTATTATTTTTTGAAGAAAAAGCAAATTTTTTTTTGAGAAATTTAAAAAGCCACTTCCAAAGCCAAAAACTTGCTTTTTGATTTTTTTTTCATATAATCTCGGCAATATTTTTTAAAAAAAATTATGGCCTGAGAAGTAGTAATTCGATTTGAAGAAGTAACTTTTGGTTACCAAAAGCCAAAATGGCTCCTTGATGAGGCGAATTTTTCTGTGCGTGATGGCTCCAAAATTACGCTCATGGGACAAAACGGTGCGGGTAAATCAACTATTTTCAAAATGATTACTGGTGAGCTCAAACCGCATGATGGTCGCATTTTGATTACCGCTGGCAAGCACATCGCCATTGCCAAGCAAGTAATGAGTCCAGACGACAAAGAAAAAACGATTGCAGAATATTTCCGAACATATTCACGATCTGATGCACACAATATTGATCGCGATATCCAAGAAGTGCTTGATGCGGTAAATTTTTTGCCACCAAAAAATATTGATTTTAATGATTTTTTGAAGCGAATTGTCAAAAGTTTTTCTGGCGGACAGCAGGCTCGCCTTCTTTTGGCAGCGGCGCTCATTCAAAAACCCGACATTCTCCTGCTCGACGAGCCAACCAACAACCTCGACAGCGAAGGAATCTGGCATATGACCGACTTTTTGCAGAATTACGAAGGAACGGTTCTCGTGATTTCGCATGATGCGGAATTTTTGAATGCGTTCAGTGACGGAATTTTGTATTTGGATATTTTCACAAAAAAAGTTGATCAATTCGTTGGGAATTATTACGATGCGGTTGAGCAAGTAGAGCGAAAAATCGAAGCACAAAATCGTGAAAATGCTCGCCTTGCCAAAGAAATTCAGGATGCCAAAGATCAGGCAAATCAGTTTGCTCACAAAGGAGGAAAATTGCGCGCTGTTGCGAAAAAATTGACAGAAAAAGCAGAAGAACTTTCTGAACAAATCACAGATACCCGTCGAGAAGATAAGACTATTCGCAATTTTAGCATTCCAAATCAGGAAGGAATCGGCGGTCAAATTATTGAAATCTCGAGCGTGACAATTATCAAAGATCACGAACCAATCGAAAAAGAAGTGAATATTTCACTCAGCAAAAATCGCCATCTTCTCCTCTCTGGGCCCAATGGTATCGGAAAATCAACACTTTTGGAAAGTATTGCCAATGGCACAGCAAAAGGTGTAACAATCGCTCCAAATGTGAAAATTGGTTACTATCGCCAAGATTTTTCAACACTTGATTTTAATCAAAAAGTGTATGATTGCCTTTTTGAAGCCACAGGTCGTCAAATGCTCGAAAAAGATTTGCGTTCATTTGCTGCGGGATTTTTGATTACGGGTGATATAATGGCGACACAAATTGGTGCGCTTTCTGAAGGACAAAAAGGTCTTGTTATGTTCTGTAAGCTCGCGCTCGAAAAACCAGGACTTCTCATTTTGGACGAACCAACCAATCACATCAATTTCCGACATTTGCCAGTAATTACAAAAGCGCTTGATGAATATGAAGGAACCATGATTCTCGTATCGCATATTGACGAATTCGTTTGGCAAGTTCGTATCGATGAATATCTTGAACTCGAATAATGCAAATTTTTGCAATAAAAATACCCCGAATACGAGGTATTTTTATTTTTCATTCTTATTGCAAATCATTGCAATAATATTTTATTCAGATGTTTCAGAATTTTTAATAATTCTCCACCTAAAAATAAGACGAAATAATTCGATAGTGGCGCGGCCAAAAAAGAAAATTCCGAGTGTCAAACCAATTGGTAAGGTAATTAAACTGAACCAGCCAAGTCCAATAGCACAATTCTCTACTGTGTCCGTTCCACAAATATTGACTTGAAACAACGTTGGAAACAACGGAGAAAATGCAAATAGGAGCAATACTACGGAAAAAATAATTGAAAAAAATATTCTTTTTATTGCTATTTTTTGCAATATTGGTGCAGGATTCCAATAAATAATTATGAGAGTTATGAGAGGGAGTCCTGCAAAATAGGAAACCCAATCCAAAAAATCTGATAGTGACATAAATATTTTTTAAAAAATTATTTTCGAGAAGCGACCGCAATATATTTGAGATCACGACCCGTATGATTGAAAAATTTCCGCATACTTTGGAACATTTCACGATTTTCTTTTTTCATACCATTTCGAATAATTTTGAGAGCTCCAAAAAATCCCTCATCACGAATCATACCAATCGGATTCATCAGTGACATATCGCCCGTATTCTTTTCTATACGAGAAAAACCAGCCTCTCGGAAAAGATTTTCCCAATTATCAAAATGAAGCGGCGTCACAGCAACATTGATTACGTTTTTGAGTTCCTCAAGAATTTTTTCCAGATTCGGATTTTCAAACCCAACATCATGCGTGAGCAGAACTCCCCCTTTCTTCAGAACGCGAAAATATTCTGAAACTGCCTTTTTCTTCGCTTCTATCGGCAGCATCGTGAGCATTGCCTCATTAATAACGATATCAAAACTTTCATCCGCAAACGGAAGACTCATCGCGTTTCATTGTTCCAACGAAATCAGTTTCTCTACACCAGCCTTTTCGATATTATTTTTCGCTTTTTCGAGCGCTTTTTTATCAACATCAAGCCCCGTGATGTGACAGTCATATTTTTTTGCAAGCTCAATCGAAGTTGTACACATATTACAAGCCACTTCAAGAACTTTTTTATCTGCAGAAAAATAAGCCTTATCAATAAGCCAATTCGTCGCCTTGATTCCGCCTGGGCGAAGGCGTTTTTTTCCAAGACGAGCGAGAAAATTATGTCCAACTTCTTTTGCGCTTGCTGTCATATTGTATAGTTACAATAATTTGATTATAAGATTTTTTCTTGAAAAGTCTAATTTATTTTTTATTACCAATTTTTGCAATAAAATTAGTTAATACAAATTTTTGCAATAATAATTTTTTGAAAAAATTTGATTTTATGAAGAAAAAACATACTATGAAGGAAATATTTTTCAAAAATCATTATGGAGATTAGATTAGAAACATCTTGGTTAGAAGTTCTCAAAGAAGAATTTCAAAAAGATTACATGAAAAATATTAAAAAATTTTTGGTGGAAGAAATTCAAAAAGGAAAAACCATTTATCCAAACCCAAAAAACATTTTTCGTGCATTTGAAAAAACTCCGTTCAATGAGATAAAAGTAGTCATTCTTGGACAAGATCCCTATCATGGACCTGGACAGGCACAAGGTTTCTGTTTTTCTGTGAACGAAGGGGCTCGCCTTCCGCCAAGTCTACAAAATATTTACAAAGAACTCAATCAAAGCCTTGAAATCCCTATTGCAAAAAATGGCGATTTAACAAAATGGACCGAACAAGGCGTGTTTCTACTTAATGCAATTCTCACGGTTGAAGGATGAAAACCAGCTAGTCATAGTAAAATCGGCTGGGAAGATTTTACAGATGTGGTTATTCGAAAAATTTCAGAACAAAAAGAAAATATTATTTTTCTCTTATGGGGAGCTTTCGCTCAAAGTAAAGAAAAATTGATTGATACTTCGAAACATTTTATCCTGAAAACGACGCACCCTTCACCCTTTTCTGCTCATCGAGGATTTCTCGGAAGTAATTGCTTTAAAGAAACCAATGAAATTCTCGAAAAAATCGGAAAAACTCCAATTGATTGGTCCATTGAATAAATATTGCAATTATTTGCAATAAAATACTATTGAAAATTTTTGCAATATGAAATATTACATATACATTATAGAATGTTCTGATGCAACTTTATATACAGGATTTACAAAAAATTTAGAAAAAAGGGTTGAGGCTCATAATGCAAAAAAATGAGCTAAATATACTCGTGGGCGAACCCCTGTTATTCTCAAATACTTTGAAGAATTTGATACAGAAAATGAGGCGCGAAAACGAGAATATCAAATCAAACAACTTTCTAGAAAAGAAAAATCCTCCATAATAGAAGTTTTTAATAAAAATTTAAATTCTTATGAAGAATAAAAAAACCGGAATTCCGGTTTTTTTATTGCAATTTTTTGTGATAATATTATCGAACTTCCAAAAAATACTTATTGCAATTTTTTGGAATATCATCATTACAAATAATATATGGAATTGTAGTTTCATTTTTTATATCCAAATAATCTTCGTATTCTGGAAATTGTTTCGAAAATTCTTCTTTTGAGAGAGTTGTATTGATTCCAAATTTTTGCAAACGAGAAAAATTTTCACTATTTTTCACTTCCCCATTTTCTGTAATCAAAAAAATTCCATCAACCGCAGAGAAAATCCTATGATAATAATTCATTGGATTTTTTGAAGAATCATAGTGGTTGAAAAAATTTTTTTCTATATTGCGAAAATTTGCATTATGGGAAAAATCAGGAAAATAGACGAAAATTTTTTGATCTCTTCATGTGGCAGGTATTTGCGTAAATCGACCAAAAATATGTGAAGTGTTTTCAATATCAGAATCAATTCCGGTTATCGTGTCAACGCTCGTTCGCAATATTTGGTCAAATCATTTTTTTCATTTTTCCTGAGCAAGATATTTTGCAATTGCGAGACAATTTCTGCAGTCTACCTCGAGGTTGGAAAAATTTTTTGGGTCACGAAATTTGAGTGCATTCACCGCAATCTGATCATGAATCAATGCTACACTTTCGCGAACATGATGAGAAAAATCAACAGAAGCCACTACTAAAATTCTCTTTTCAGGAAGTTTTGAGAGAATTTTTGCAACCTCTTGGTCGGCCCATTGAATCTGTGTTTGTGGACGAACAAGAATTGGTGTTACATTTGCATCTGGAAAAAATTTAGAAATCCGAAGAATATGCTCGCCCAATCAATGCTCTTTGGTGTCACCATTTTTTGTAAAAATTTTACTATTGCTAATTTTTGCATTATTATATTCTGAAAAACTTTGAGATTTTACACACTTTTGATAAAAGCAAATTTTTGCAATAATATCAGGAATAGTTTCGATATATTTTTGAGATTTTCCAAAATGGTCTGGGGAAACAATAATAATTCTATCAAACGATCGAAATTCTTTTTGCAAATTTTCGTAATAATTATCAATATTTTTTCCCGTCAATCAATGATGCGGCAAAACTACAATTTCAAAAATCTGACTTTCATCAGATTTTTGAGTTACGCAACTTCCAATCATACAAGCAACGAAAAACGCGAGAAAAAATTTTTTCATATATTAGTGAATATTAAATCTTCCAGTTTGATAATCCTGCATCACACCACCCCATTCAAAAACATCAAACTCACCTGAACGTTCAAATTTTCTTAAAATTTTCTGATCAAAATTTTTACCAACATTTGAATATACAAAAGCAGAATTGTATTTTTCATCATCAAGCGTATGAGCTTCGAGCAATACTCGCATTTGTTTTTTTGGTTTTTGAGAAAAATCGAGCGTTACATATTCATCAATTTGTTCATCAAATTTAAAGGAAATAAAATATAATTTTTCTGCCTCAAACTCCGTTTTCCAATAATCAATAAAATCACGCTTTTCTTGTTCATTGAAACCGATATAATCAAGTTTTTCTTGGAAAAATTTTTCCACATCACGACCGCGAATCTGCCAGCCCTCGTGATTGAATGTATAGTTTGGCACCACCGCAGAATAATACAAATATTTCTCAGGAATTTTTTTATTATTAACGCGAAGTGAAGAAAATACATCAGCAGAAAAATTCCAAGTATTTACGCTTGTAAAATCAGGAATAATCTTGGTAAAAAATCCTCATTTTGGAAAATTAATGCTCAAATCGTTATTGCGATTTTTTGCATCATACACATAGATGAGGGGCTTACAGAGCTCAGCTGTTGTAAATGCCTTATATTTTTCTGTTGTATACAGCGCATACATATCATCTTTAATATTTTTGACACGATAAATCGGCATCATATCAGAAGAAAAATCTTTGAGTTCAATCACATCGTACGAATCCTCCAAATTTTTTCCAAGTTTAAGGAAAAATTCTTGATTATTGTCTTCATTTTTTTCGCTATATGATTGTCGTTTGAGAATTTTTTTAGTTAATTCTTCATCGAGCAAATTTCCATCGTTGTCAATATGGTTTTTTGTAATATCCGCATGAATAAGACCAGCAGCCTCTGGCATCGAAGCCTTATAATAAAACTTAATGTCTGGAATTTCTGTAAAAGAGAATGCATAATAGGAATAAGTTCCGGCCATTGCATGAGAATCCAATTCTTTTTTTAAATATTCTGAAAAATCTCACTGCAATGAAGTGGGTTCCAGTGTTGCAAGTGATGGAGTGTCATTATTTCCATATTTAATAGTGCTCGCTTTTTCCTTCACTGACGAGACATCCTTCCAATCTACTAGCTGAAGTTTCATGTTTCCATACGATATTTCTCTTGGATATTCTGGAAGATACGGAGTTGGATCAACGACCGATGTATTGGATACAGTATCAAAAAAACTCAGTGTTGAATATTGTCCAGTACAACCAAAACCATGTTCCGACTGAATCAAAAGATTTCAAAAAAGCGTATATCCTGTACCGGTTGCATACGGACCATCTTCACTTCTGCGCGAAAGAGCGGATTGTTTGGTACGATCGAGAATAGCAATCTCATACTTATCAGGGACATCTTCATATTTTTCATCGATAGCTTC
Organism: Candidatus Gracilibacteria bacterium GN02-873; assembly: GCA_003260345.1. Taxonomy (GTDB): domain Bacteria; phylum Patescibacteriota; class Gracilibacteria; order BD1-5; family UBA2023; genus GN02-873. Next base: position 21,531 of record MORC01000003.1, read on the forward strand.
CAAGAATCCATCCTCACCAATTGTAAATTTCCAATCCTTGATATATTCACTCTTGTTTTTTTCTTCGCCATACCATATTTGTTGAACCTGCACCAGCTTTCCATCTTTCTCGACATATGGCTCCGTTTTTTGAATACAAATATCTCGCAAACAAACGGATTTTTCATCTTCTTGAATCAACTGAATCGGCTGTATATTTTGTCCAGAACTGGTTGCACCAGTCGATGATTCAGTGGCACCTGTTTGTGTTTCGGACGAAATTTCTGAATTATTTTGAGAATTTTGTCCACACGAAGACAAAAACACTAACATCAAAAACAAGCCAATAATTTTTTTCATACAACAAAAATTAAAGAGTACACTTTTAATATAGTTATTCTCTTACAAAATGCAAATAATTTTTATATTGCATATTTTTGCAATAATATTTTAAATAGATTTATTACTAAAAATTGCAATAAATAATTATTGCCATTTTAATGCTATTTTTTGCAATAAAAAAATCCGACTCAGTCGAATTCTAAAATTTTTTATTTTCCAAATTTTCGTTTGCGTTCCGAAAAACTCTCAAAACATTTTTGCAATTCTGCTTCGTCGAACGCTGGCCAATTTTTTTCTGAAAAAAAATATTCTGCATAGGGGCTCTGAAAAAGAAAAAAACCCGAATGGCGAATATGTCAGCCTGTTCGAACAATGAGATCAACTGGCGGAAATTTCCCAGTTTCGAGGCAAGAAAAAATATCTTCGCGTGTAATATTTTGCATATCACGCCCCTCTTTTGCAAGATCGCAAACCGCGCGCGCAATTTCCTCTTGTCCGCCATATCCAATCGCAAAAACCGCATGCATTTTTGTATTATTTTCTGTGGCTATTTCGGCACGCTCAATGGCTGCGGCACAATCCTCACGAAGCAAGCGACGATCCCCCACAAAATGCAAACGCACATTTTTCTCGTTTGCCTGAGTAATTAATTTATCAATACCATCTGTCAACAAATCGAACAAATATTTCACTTCCAATGCTGATCGCTCACGAATATTATCATCAGAAAGCGCCCAAAAACTCGCAACCTCTACGTCGCGAGCCAAGCATCCATCGATAATATTCTCAATATTGTCATATCATTTTTTATGTCATTCAAACTGTGCAATCCCTTGTTCTCGTGCCCAAGTTCGGTTACCATCCATGATAAATCCAATATGTCGCATAAAAATTTCGGTTAAAATATGCGAGCATTGTAAACAAAAAACTCAGAAAGTCAAAAAAACGATTTTTAAAAAAAGGTTGTGTTTTTCGACAAATATGCTACAATGTTGCCATGTCGAGTTCCTGACGGCTCCTGAAAGTACGAAGTTTGATGTTACCGACAATTTTATTTTTTTACTCTGTATTATTATGAGTAGACTTTTTGTGGGTAATGTCCCATTTCGCGTTTCTCCTGAAGAACTTCGCGCTGAATTTGAAGCAGTAGCTCCTGTAAACGATTTTTTCTGGCCTATGGATCGTGAAACTGGTCGTAAAAAAGGTTTCTGTTTCGTTGATGTTGCTGACGAAGATATGGAAAAAGTAATCGAAGCAATGCACGGAAAAGAAGTTGGTGGACGCGAATTGGCCGTTAACGAAGCTCGTCCTCGTGAAGAAGCGTAAAAAATTCCCCATTTGGGGATTTTTTATTATTCAAGAAATTTTTTCTCTTCCTCGGCACGCTTGATTTCAAGGGCTTGTTGAATCGTTGCTTCATCAAAACCTCCATCATCACGAAGAATTTGTTCCACGGTTTTCAGATATTCTTCAATCGCCTCAGATTGTTCTGGGGTCAATTTTTTCGCTTCCACTACAGCACTTTGTTCAGCTTGAATCTCATTATGAGGAGCGGAATTTAATCCACAAGCCGTCAAAAAAATGAACACAATAACAAAAAAGAGGATTTGTTTCATACGCAAAAAGTGAAGAATTATTGAGATTATTATAATATTCTCGCGGAAAAATCAAATTTTTTGTAAAAATAAAAAACCAGCAATTAGAAAATTTCTGGTTTTTTTGTGAGAGAATCTTTGAGGGATTGTTCCAAAATATGACCCACTTCAAGAACTTTTTCTTCACCAAGCACTGGCCCAAGAATCTGAATTCCCACAGGCATTTCTCGTTTTTCGACATCAGACGAAGCAGCGTATCCAACAGGAATTACGAGTCCAGGAAGTCCTGCAAGCGAAGCTGGAACAGTGAAAACATCTTCTAAGTATGCGGCCATTGGATCATCCCCTTTTTCTCCAATTTTCCAAGCCACTGTTGGCGCTGTCGGAGTCACAATAACATCAACCTTTTCAAATGCTTTTCGGAAATCGTCACGAATCAATTCTCGTACCAATGACGCTTTCTGATAATATTCTTCATATGATCCAGCTGACAATACAAATGAACCCACGAGCGAGCGGCGCTGAACTTCTTTTCCAAGAAGCGCTGATCGATTTGCTACAATATCATTCCCATTTTCGACCTTTTCCCCAAAACGAAGACCATCATATCGAGCCATATTTGTCGCCACTTCCGCCGGACAAATAATATAATACACAGAAATTCCTTCCTTTGTATGTGGAAGTGAGATATCGACAATTTCTGCACCCAAATCTCGCATTTTTTCAATAGTTTTCTCAATATTTTCACGAACTCCCGCATCAGTCCCATCAGCAAAATATTCCTGAGGAACGCCCACTTTTACGCCATCAAGACGAGTTTTTTGCCAAATATCTGGATTGAGTTTTACTGGCTCCATGAGCGAAGTGGCATCTTTTGAATCGTGACCAGCTGTCGCTTCATAAAGCCATCCGGAATCACGAACCGTTTTGGTAAAATATCCTGGACAATCCAAGCTGGAAGCCATAGCAATCACGCCTGCTCGAGAATTTCGCCCATATCCAGGCTTGAATCCTACTACACCACACATGCTGGCAGGCTGACGAATTGATCCTCCTGTATCCGTCCCAAGTGCTGCTGGCACCAATCCAGCCGCCACAGCTGCTGCCGATCCAGATGACGAACCACCGGGAATTCGAGTTGTATCCCAAGGATTTTTCGTTGCGCCAAATGCTGAATTTTCACCACTTCCACCCATAGCAAATTCATCCAAATTTGTTTTTCCAAAAGCGATAAATCCAGATTTTTTCATTCGTTCTGTCACAGTCGATTCATACGGTGGCACAAAATTTTCAAGCATTTTGGAAGCAGCAGTTGTTCGAACTCCCACTTCACAGAACAAATCCTTAACCGCCACTGGCAAGCCTTTTACTTCATTCTTCTCTTCCGGAAGTGTAATGTATGCACCAAGTACATCATTATATTTTTCTGAACGCGCACAAAAATAATCATAAATTTCCTGATAAGTCGCCTTGCCCGCACGAACCATTTCATCAAGTTCAATAAGGGAAAAATCTTTAAATTCCATAAAAATAAATTACAATGCGACAAATATATTCAAAAAATCAAAAAATTCAAGAAATATTATTTTAAAAACAAAAAAACTTCCAGAAATTGAAAGTTTTTTATTATTGCAAATTTTTTCAATAATAATTTTATCGCAAATATTTGCATTAGTGAGTTTCACGAATCTTGATATGCAATTCTCGAAGCTGCATTTCATCAACTTCTGTTGGTGCATTCATCATCACATCCTCTGCTTTTCCTGATTTTGGGAAGGCATAAATTTCGCGAATATTCGTTTCGTCTCGAAGAATCATGAGTAATCGATCAAAACCAAACGCAAATCCTCCATGTGGTGGAACGCCATATTGGAAAGCTGTATACATCGCGCCGAATTTTTCTTTCACTTCTGCTTCACCCTTTCCAACAATTTCAAAAGCTTTCACGAGTGCGTTTACATCGTGATTTCGGATTGATCCAGAAAGCACCTCATAACCATTACACGCAAGATCATACTGCGCGCCATAAATCGTGAGTGGATCAGGATTTCCATCGAAAGCTTCTACGCCACCATGAGGCATTGAGAATGGATTATGCTCAAAATCGTACGAACCATCATCTTTTTGCTCGTACATTGGAAAATCCGTCACCCAACAGAACGCAATTTCATTTTTATCAACCAAATCAAATCGATCACGACAGGCGATACGAACTCCTCCAAGTACTTTACAGGCAGTTTTGTACTCACCCGCACCAAAGAAAATCATATCACCCGCTTTCGGAGATAATTTTTTTTCAAGCGCCTTCAATTCAGTTTCTCCGAAAAATTTCAAAATTGGCGAACGAGGCCCTTCTGCTTCATAAATAATATAGGCAAGCCCTCCAGCACCGAGCGATTTTGCGAGTTCTGTCAAAGAATCAATTTCTGAGCGAGACAAAATTTTATTTTCAAGTTTCATAGCTTTGATGACACCACCTTCGGCCACAGTTTTTGCAAAAAGTGAAAAATCAGCATTTTCAAATTCGGCCGTGAAATCCTCAAAGTGCATATCAAAGCGAATATCTGGCTTATCGGAACCATACAAATCAAGTGCTTCGTGATGTGTCAAACGACGGAATTTTCCATTTTCTGCGAGTCCTACGAGTTTTTTGTCGGAAATATTTTCAATCAAATCGCGAGAAAAATTTTCTGCAACCTCAAAAACATCTTCTTGTTCAACAAAAGACATTTCACAGTCAATTTGGTAAAATTCACAAGAATGACGATCCGCACGAGGATCCTCATCACGGAAACATGGCGCAATCTGGAAATATTTATCCAAACCACCAACCATAAGAAGTTGTTTATATTGTTGCGGAGCCTGTGGAAGCGCATAGAACTTCCCATGATGCAAACGAGATGGAATAAGATAATCTCGCGCACCTTCTGGTGATGAGGCTGTAAAAAGTGGCGTCTGAACTTCGATAAAACCTTTTTCTGTGAACCAATCACGAGTATATTTGTTCATCATTGCGCGATATGCAATTTTATCAAAAACAGACTTTCGACGCAAATCAAGATAGCGATATTTGAGGCGAATATCTTCACTCGCGCCGGTATGTTCAGAAACTTCGAATGGCGGAACATCTGATTTTGAAAGAATTTTTGCTTCATGAATAATTACTTCAATGTCCCCAGTGGAAATATTTTTATTTTCCTGACCTTCTGGGCGAGCGCGCACTACGCCAGTAAGTTTCACTACATATTCAGAGCGAAATGTATCAGCAATCTGCCAAGCATCCTGATTGTGAGACGGATCAAAAACCGTCTGAGTAATCCCATAACGATCTCGAAGATCAATAAAAATCAATCCACCATGATCACGACGATTGGCCACCCAACCGGAAAGTGTCACAGTTTGTCCAATGTTTGAGGCGTTCAATTCACCCGCAGTATGAGTTCTGTGCATAATATAAAAGTTAAAAAAATAATGCGAATTTTTGCAATATTATTATTGCGAATTTTTGTATTTGTTTTTATGATTGAGAAAGTATTTGTTTTTTGATTGTATAAGCCTCTTCTAAATATAGCTTGATTTTCATTAGTTGTTCCATATTATGAATTTTTACTGCGTAATCACCATTTCCATAATGTCCTTTATTGGAAACATCTTCAAAAAATCCAGATTCAGAAAATTCTCATTTTTTCAAATTTATATACAATCGTAAAAAATTTTGATATGGCTCTATGTCAAAAAATGTTTTTCTATTGATACGAAATGCGATATAAAATTTTTTATATTCGATATCAAAATTACTATCAAGGTCAAGAATAAAATTTTCTATATCTTTATACAGTCCGCTAATTATATGAGGTTTTCAAGAAAGATGATATTCTTCATTATATGTGAGAATTGGTTTTATATCAGAACTCTTTTTTTGTTCGTTATCAATATGAATACTCTCGAGCTGCGATGTTGGCTTTAAATGATTAAAAGTAATAATATTGTTTCCAAAATTTTTTAATTCCCACAATTCTACTGGTAAATTTTTAAAATTAATACAATCTTTTTGATGTCTATTAAAACTATCGGCAATAATAATTATACGACGAGCAGACCAATCAATATTTTGCGTATCAATAAATTTTTTTCTTTTTCGGCACAATTCTTGGACAAATTCTGCCTTGTTATTAAGCATGAGCGACAGATAAGCCATTGCCTGATCAATAACCGAATAGCTACTTCATCTTTTATATTCAATAATCACAAAGGAATTTGTTTCATTATCAAATGCAAGCGTATCAATACGCAGATTATGTAATTGAAATTCAGTTGCAATAAATTCTAAACCAAAAATACTATCCAAATTATTTTCAGTCAATTTTTGCATATCTTTTTCAAGAAGAAATCATTTTTCCTGCATTTCCTCAAGTCTTCAAGAATTATTATTATAAATTTGCATATAGTAAAACTATAAATCAATCCAATATCGGCGAATTTTTTTATCGCCCCAAGGAACAATATTGTCCAGTTTTCAGGAATTTTTTTCAATCACGCGCGCGGAGGCAAGTTTACCATCATCTCCATCGCATACCAGCAAAATTTTATCTCCATCCGTTATCAGTTTTTTTGCTTCTTGAACAGCATGTGCGAGAGCTTGTGTCGCATATCATTTTCCGCGCTCCGTAGGCAAAATTCCATATCCAATATGTCCACCAAAATTTTTTAGATATTCAGTTCAAATATTATGGCGAATATCTACTCAACCGATAATCTCATTATCCTTCATCACAAAAAATAAAGTTGATGGAACAAATCCTTCTGGCGGATTTTGACGAAAATTTTGCGTTTGTATTAAAAATTCATCAAAATTTCCCCCAACAAAGAGTGCGCACGGGCTCATACCAGAAATATTCTCATGTTCTTTCCAAATTTCTAACATTGTTTCGTATGCTCATCTATGTTGATGATTTGGTATTTCCAAATGAATCATAATGTGGATTATTACAAAACAAAAAAGCACGAAAAAACCCGTGCTTCGGTTCAGTATTCTGAAAGGTGCCACCGAAAGCGTTACTCAATTTTATTTTTTTACAAAGTGTCGCGACTTTGGAGGGTTCTAATCGGAAAGCCTTTCTTCCCTCGGCTCGTGGGTGTTGGCCACTCAAGCGCCTTTCTGTATTATAAATAATTTTTGAAAAAATCAAGTTAATCTGCAAAAATCTGTACAAAATACTGTTGATCGTCTTTTTCGAGAAAAAACATCCCAATCTGATTCCAGTCTGACGACATCATGGCCGCTGCATGTGACGGCGAAGCAAGTAGTGATTGGTATAATTTTTGTAAATTTACCCTGGTTCCACCAGCCACATTTTCTCCAAGCCGAAAAAATAATTTTTTATTTTTCTCATCCACAAATGAAAAAATATTTTTCCCATCCAGTGTCTCGTGTCCAATATACTGAAAATCCGCCATATGTCGAACTTTGCTTAATGCAATTCTTTGCAATAATGGGTTTTCCTGCAATTCAGAAAGTCCTATCTGCTTACGACGATAATTCATATCTCGCAAAATATCGGCCGTAGAAAAATACATATTAGCATTCTTGTCGCTACCTCATTGATATGAAATTTTTTTGGAAAAAATAATATTTCCCCCTTTGTCTCGTAATTCTAGGCGATATTCACCCTTATCTTGTAATTGAAAAAATATTGGCAAAGAAATATTTTTTTCATTATTACGAATTTTTGCAATACTTTCTGGTGGAAAATTTTGAAAAATTTTATGCCCATCTGGAAAAATAATTGTCCAATAAGGCTGTACAAAAAAATCATTTTGCAAAGAAATTTCACCAGTCAAAATGTCACCATCCAACATAAGTCCATCTTCAATTTCTGGAAAATTTCCCATTGATGGCAATGATTCTGGTAATTTTTTTTCTATTTCAAAATTTTGCAATAAGAGTTTTTTTTGCAAAAATTCTCGAATAGCCAAATCATCGCTCGATGCAAATGTTTTTGGTATTGCAAAAATAAGCAATAAGAGAAAAATAAATTTTTTCATATTTTAGGCATTAGTTTCAGAATCAGAAGAACTTTCTTCATCAGCATTTCACTCCTCTTCAGCCAAAGTCGCACTCGTAAATGTATCATCAGTATCTTTGAGTTTTGCAAGAATCACGCCCTGCGTATTACGACCAGTAATACGGATATCAGCGAGCGGCAAACGAACCGTCTGACCACTTCGTGATACAAGAATTACGCTCTTGGCTTGCTTTTCTTCTTCAGAAAGTGTAAATGCTGCGATAATTTTTCCGGTTTTCGTTGTAGTGGCACTCACTTTAATACCAGAACCACCGCGTCCCTGCTCGCGATATTCTTCAAGTGAAGAAATTTTCCCCATTCCTGTTTCAGAAATCGTAAAAATATACATATCCTGCGAACCAACCACACATCCTTCGATCAATGCATCAGAATCAGCTACTTTCATACCACGCACACCAGCAGCAGCACGACCCATCACACGTACATCGTCTTCTGGGAATTGAATCACTTTTCCTCCCTCAGAAACAAGCAAAATATTATTCGTTCCATCTGTTACGCGCACCCAACCAAGAGAATCATTATCTTTTGGTTTCATCACAATCAAACCACTTGAGCGAATATTGGCAATATCAGTGATATCAATTCGCTTCACGGTTGCATTGTGAGAAATCAGCACTAAATGCTTTCCAGTCACCGTAGCAAGGTCTAAAATGGTCGTTACCGATTCATCTTTAGCAAGTGATAAAAATTGAACTACGGGCTGTCCCTTTGCAGTACGTTGCATCTCAGGAATTTCATATGCTGGAAGTTCAAATACGCGCCCTGTATTTGTGAAGAACAATAATTTATTATGATTCTTGGTTGAAAGAATGACCTGCATTTCATCTTCATCCTTGACTGCCATGGCAATCCCTTTACCACCGCGACGCTGCGTACGGAACGAGGAAGCCTTGATACGCTTGATGTAGCCATTTTTGGACAATGTTACCACCATATCCTCATTTGGAATAGTATCCGTTGGATTAAATTCTCCAACCGCACCAGAATGCACTTCTGTTTTACGTTCATCACCATATTTTTCTTTGATTTCAGCAAGTTCATCAGAAATAATTTTTGCCACACGTTCTGGTTTTGCGAGAATATCTTTAAAATCGGCAATCATAGCAATTTTTTCCTGCAATTCATTTTCGATTTTTTCAATTTCAAGGCCAGACAATTTACCGAGTTGCATTTCCCAAATCGCCGTAGCTTGCTTGTCAGAAAAATCAAATTTTTCCATCAAAGCTGGGATACCTTCTTCACGATTTTTGGAAGCACGAATCGTCGCGATAATCTGATCAATAATACTAATCGCCTTGGCAAGACCTTCAAGAATATGCTTGCGAGCCTCCGCCTGATCGAGCTCAAATTGCACACGACGAGTCGTTACTTCTTTCCGATGATCCATAAATGCGATGAGCATTTCTTTAAGATTCATCAATTTTGGCTGCATTCCACGATCCGTAAGCGCAATCATATTGTACGCAAAAGTTGTCTGAAGCGGCGTTAATTTGTACAATTGATTGAGAATTTTTTTCGGAAAAGCATCGCGTTTGAGTTCTACCACAACGCGCACACCTTCTTTATTGGATTCATCACGAATATCTGCTACTCCCACAATTACCTTATCTGTCACAAGTGCTGCGATTTTTTCTACAAAATCTTTCTTGTTGAGCTGATACGGCACCTCATCAATAATAATCATACTACGACCATTTTTCGCTTCCTCAATGTGCGCTTTTCCACGCATCACCACAGAACCGCGACCACGAGTATACGCATCCAGAATATCTTTTTTGTTGTAAATAATTCCACCAGTTGGAAAATCTGGCCCCTTTACAAAATCCAAAAGATTTTCAATAGTAACGGCATCAATATCTGGATGATTGAGTAAAAATTGCAGTGCGTCGATCAATTCGGACAAATTGTGCGGAGGAATATTGGTTGCCATACCTACAGCAATCCCCATCGCACCATTCAAAAGCAAATTCGGGATACGTGCTGGCAAGACTACTGGCTCCTCACGAGAAGCATCGTAGTTTGGCCGCCAATCAACGGTATTTTTGTCAATATCCGTCAAAAGTGATTCGCCAAGTTTCGCCATTTTCGCTTCCGTATAACGCATCGCAGCCGCACCATCACCATCCATAGAACCAAAGTTTCCCTGCCCATCAATGAGCGGATATCGCAAAGAAAAATCTTGTGCCAATCGCACCATTGCATCATACACAGAAGAGTCACCGTGTGGATGATAGTTACCCAGCACATCACCAACTACCTTCGCAGATTTTCGATATTTTGCGTTCGCGCGAAGTCCAGAGTCATACATTGAGTACAAGATTCTGCGATGTACTGGCTTCATACCATCACGAACATCTGGAAGTGCGCGCTGAATAATTACGCTCATCGCATAATCTAAGTATGAAGTCTCCATTTCACTAATAATCCCACGAGCCTCATCACCATCATAATTTACACCCTCAATATTCTCAGAATTTTCGTAATTATTTTCGAGTTCTGCCATAAGAAAAATTTAAAAAAGTCCAGCTTATTATATGAAAATAAGCGGACTTTGCAAGTTCGATTTCTTTTAAAAATCATCAAAATCAATCGCTGATGTCGACGATGGAGTGAAGGCTCCGCTCGTGCTTCCAAAAATTCTTTCAGAAAGTGTTTGAATCGTATAAGTAATGCTCTGAGGCGACAAATAATCCTGAGAGCCTAGACCAAGCATGCGAGAAATGTGTGGGGTCACAAAAATCGCCACCACAATCACTACAAGACCAATCACAGCATAACGAATGCTTCCGAGTGCTGAACTCACCTTATCATCATTTCCACCAGAAAGCACCAACATAAGCCCACCATAGACGATAAAAAATACCGCACAAACCATTGCTACGAGAACAATGAGAGAAATAGCAATACGAAGCATATCGCTGGTTGTGTAATTAACGGATGCATCAAGAATTGGGGTCGTCGCAGCGGAAACTGCTGGAATAAATGAAAAATCCATAGAAAATTAGTTAAGTTGGGTAAAATCTGACGAAGACGGCGCCACAATGGAATTGCCTGCATCATATGTAGCAGCTGACCCTCCAAAAATATTAGCAGAAATTTCCTGAATTGTGGAAAGAATTACGCCTGGTTGAAAATATTGCCCATATGGGAGCCCAAATAAATTCAGGAACATCGGTGCTACAAAAATAATAATTACCAAAATTCCAATTCCCAAAAAAGCATATCGGATATGATTTACCGCGGCCTGAACTTTCTGTTCATCACCTGCAGAAACCACCATCAAAAATCCTCCCCACACCGCATACGCCACTGCCAATATCATTGAAATAAAAACGACCGTGGCAATCCCGTACTTTACGATTTGCTCAAATGAATATGTCGCAAATACTGATCCATTCATAGTTTGATTGTAAAAATATAAAATAAAACCCTCAAAGCGAGGATATTATTTTGATCGTGCAATAATTTTTGCAAGAGTCTCAGAATATTGAGCCCCGTTTTTGATGTACTGCTCAGCAGTAGCCATGTCCATATCAAGAGTTTTTGTGTGTGGATCGTATGAACCCAATACTTTAATAAAACCATGTTTTGCAGACTGACGGTGTTCAGTAAGCACTACGCGATATTTTGCTACGTGCTTACGACCAACACGAGAAAGACGAATCTTAAGCATAAAAGAAAATTATAAATTATAGATTATAAATTATAAATTTTGAATTCTTGAGGAGCGGATGACGATTTCCGCGTTCATTCGTAATTTTTAATTTCTAATAGTTTGGTGCCCAGGACGGGGCTCGAACCCGTACTCTCTTATGAGAAAGGGATTTTAAGTCCCTCGTGTCTACCATTCCACCACCCGGGCAAAATCCAAAATGGATTTTTCTGAAATGGATACACGAAACTAGAGAATACCCTTTTTCTTGAGAGTCTTGATTGCTTTTGCAGAAAGACGCATACGAAGAACAAGACCAGTTTCAGGATCTTTAATATTTCTCCAAAAAAGATTTGGATAAAAACGACGCTTTGTGCGGCGTACAGAGTGTGATACATTATTTCCTACGGAAGTTCTTTTTCCAGTAAGTTGACAAACACGAGACATAATTTATATATTATCAAAAATAGAAAATTTTTACAAAACCTTTACTTCTACACCAACTCCTGAAGGAATATTGATAGACTGAAGCATTTCGAGAGTCTGAGGATTTGATTCAAGAACATCAATCAAGCGCTTGTGACGACGAATTTCAAATTGCTCACGAGCATCCTTATTTACGAAAGTAGAGCGGTTTACAGTGATTTTTTCAATTTTTGTTGGAAGTGGTACTGGACCAGCAATAGTCGCTCCACTATCCTTGATAGTTGCGATAATTTTTCCAACTGCATCATCAACCATTCGGTGTTCAAATGCTTGTACAATAATACGAATCTTCCCTGCAGAAGACGCTTTTTTTGCTTTTGCTACCATAAAAAGTATAAAAAATAAAAGAATGTAAGGTCTTACCATCTCGAGAGATGCAATGACATTTCCTATAAGGACCTTCTCCGTCTTGCCAGACGAATCAAGCAAGACAAGAGAAAATACTTATATTTTCAAATCAAATTATTCAATTACACGAGCAACAACTCCTGAACCAACTGTACGTCCACCTTCACGAATCGCGAAACGAAGACCCTGATCCATGGCGATTGGAGCACCAAGAGTAATAGTCATCTGAATGTTATCACCAGGCATAACCATTTCTACACCAGCTGGAAGTTCGATAGAACCTGTAACATCTGTAGTACGGAAGTAGAACTGTGGTTTGTAACCCTGGAAGAATGGAGTATGACGTCCACCTTCATCTTTTGTAAGCACGTATACTTCTGCTTCAAATTTTGTATGAGGCTTGATTGAACCTGGTTTACAAAGAACCTGTCCACGTTCAACATCAGTACGTTCAATACCACGAAGAAGAAGACCTGCATTATCACCAGCCTGTCCCTGCTCAAGTTGTTTGTGGAACATTTCTACACCAGTAACAGTTGTTTTCTGAGTATCACGGATACCAACGATTTCAATTTCGTCACCAATTTTGATAACACCCTGTTCAATTTTACCAGTTACTACTGTACCACGACCCTTAATAGAGAACACATCTTCTACTGGCATAAGGAATGGTTTGTCAAGATCACGTTCTGGAACTGGTACATAGTTTTCGATAGCTTCGAAAAGTTCAAGAACCGCCTTAGCTCCGTAAGGTTTTTCATAGTCTGTAGGATTTTCAAGAGCTACAAGACCAGAACCACGAATTACTGGAGTATCATCACCAGGGAAATCATATGAAGAAAGAAGGTCACGGATTTCCATTTCAACAAGGTCAAGCATTTCTGCATCATCAACCATGTCACATTTGTTCATCCATACTACGATGTAAGGAACACCTACCTGACGAGCAAGAAGGATATGTTCACGAGTCTGGGCCATAGGACCATCTGTAGCAGCAACCACAAGGATCGCAGCATCCATCTGAGCAGCACCAGTAATCATGTTCTTAACGTAGTCCGCGTGACCTGGACAGTCAACGTGAGCATAGTGACGAGAATCAGTTTGATATTCTACGTGAGCAGTGTTAATAGTAATACCACGAGCTCTTTCTTCTGGAGCTGAGTCGATTTCAGCAAAGTTTTTAGCTTCACCACCGAACTTGTTTGCAAGAACGACTGTAAAGGCAGCAGTAGAAGTAGTTTTACCGTGATCCACATGTCCAATAGTACCAATGTTCATGTGTGCTTTTGATCTATCAAATGTAGCCATATGAAAAGATTAAATTAAAAAATATAAAAAGCGTTTGAGATTATAATGGAAATTTTGAGAAAAGCAAAATTATTTCTTTGTTTTTCGCATTTTTTTACGAATACGGTTGATTGCTTTATTCATTTTTTTGCGTCCGTACGTAGTAAGTCTAGCCATAATAAAAAATATTTAAAGAATAAAAAGAAATTAGATCTTGTTAATATTGATAGAATATTTTTTGAATTTTGCAAGAACTATCTCCTTAGCATTCTTAAGCCAGAGTGTTTCTCCTTCGAAAGCGATACGCTTTTCTAGGTTCTTGTAGTGCTTGATGGCATTTTTGATTTTTCGTCCTGAATATACACCCTTTCTTTTCACTGAGTAGACAAGACTGCGTGGACGCTTATTTCGAAGTCACATACGAAAAAGAATTAAAAATAAAAAGTACTGAAATTATAAATGAACCTGAATTATCGCACAATTCCCGGTTCAATTAACTTTTCAAAAATGGTGGAGCCTAGGAGAGTCGAACTCCTGACCTTCTGCGTGCAAAACAGACGCTCTACCAACTAAGCTAAGGCCCCACTGAATATATGTGGCGGTGCTAACGAGACTCGAACTCGCGACCTCTGCCGTGACAGGGCAGCGCTCTAACCAACTGAGCTATAGCACCAAGCATTTGTGAAAGATAATCGCAAGTGCTGGCGTAGTATATATAACTTTTTTAAAAAAGCAAATAATTTTTTCAAAAAAGCAAGATTTTTTATGAGAAGAAAATATTTTTTGCTTTTGGCAAGCGAAAAACTCAGCATAAAAAAATTAAATTTTTTGGTTTTTTTGAGAAATTTGGCGCAAAAAATCAAAATTTTTGTTCAAAAAAATGCCCGAATGGACATTTTCTTTGGAAATTTTTTGAACTTTGAAATATTATTCGCGAATTGTGGAATGAATGTATTTGTACGACGCGAGCATTGCCGAGAGAATTCCCACTGCCATGGCCGCCAAAAGTTCCGCTGGCAAGAAAAATTCTGATAAATTTTTGTAAAATCCTGAAAACATTGTTGCGATATCAGCTGGTAAAATCTGCACACCGCCCGTCGCTTGAAATATGAAAAAAATCAAGAATGCGAGACACACTGCCAAAGTCGTATAAATAATCCTGGATTTCATAAAGAAGGAAATTCTTGTGTTCCCAACAAAAAAACTTGTACTCTTGCTAATGGTACCGGAGAACAAACATGGAACACTACAACGAATACTTGGTGAGCCTGTGAAGTAAAAACATGTAACACCGGTTACAAGAAAGTAGGAAATGAGTGGAAACCAGATACCCCCGTAACGCCAACTCCGACACCAACTCCAACTCCGACACCAACCCCAACTCCAACTCCAACTCCAACTCCAACTCCAACTCCAACTCCAACTCCAACTCCAACTCCAACTCCACCAGTTACCCCTCCAACGCCTCCTACACCTCCAACACCTCCAACTCCGAGATGTCAGGCTCATGAGGTATTATATAACGGAGTGTGTAAAAAGAAAACAGAAACCTGTACTCTTGCCAATGGGAGTGGAGAGAAAACATTTAATAC
>MORC01000004.1 GCA_003260345.1 Candidatus Gracilibacteria bacterium GN02-873
GAATTACATCAGCATCACGACGCGAGAATTGTTGTATTTCGCCATCGCAATATACTTTTCCACCATTGTGATAAAAATAGTCGTGCAAAATGTACGCAAGCCAATCCGTCGGGTCGAAAAAAATCCAGAAAATTCGTGGAATGGAGCCAAAATCTGTTTCAAATCATTTTGGTACGATGATTTCTCATTTTTTTCCTTCATAGTCAAGGAACCACGAAAATTCTTCCGTCGTGACAAAAATTTTTTTGCCTGATTGTTTGGTGAATGAACCATCTTTGGTTTTTTGTATGATACATTTTTTGCAAGCTTCAGTGTATTTCATATTATCTATTTAAGCGAATATAATCAATCAGCATAGTGTTAGAGTTCGAGTTAGAAAATTGCAGAGAAAAATCTCATTGCATATATTTATTGCTAACTCGGAAAAATAATTTTTATGGAAAATCTTGAAAAAATGCTTGAAAACTATAACGCAGGACATGATGCTCCTGATAGTCGAGATTATACCATCGATGAGGTACTGGAAGGATGGGGCGCAAGTGGTGATTATTCACTGAACGAATTCCCAGACGAAGTACACAATAACATTACGCCAGTTCTGAACCAAGGAAGCATTGGTGCTTGTACGCTCTTTGGTTCTGCTGGCGCATATTTCGAGACTTATGCACAAGCAATCAAACCACAAGCATATACACAGCCATTCACGCTTTGGGACATTTGGGACATCGCGAAAAGTAAAGGCGCGAGCGATACACAAGGTTGGTGGTTGCAATCAATTTTGCAACTTCTTGTGGATCTGAAAAAGACAGGAAATTATGTATTGCTTTGGTCAAATAATATTGATGACAAAGCGATTTATAATATGTGTAAAGCAATTTCGGAAGGTCGTAACTTTGTAACAGGTTTTTATTATGTGGATTGGTCGGAGGTGGTCAAAACAGGAAAATATATCAAGGGTTCTCGAACCAATGGACACATCGTATATTTTAATCGCTTCAAAAAATGAAATTATTCTGACGGATCACGGGTTGCCTTCTGGTCTCCGAATAATTGGAATGGGCGTGGTACCTTTTGGATCACAGAAAATGAGCTGAAAAATTCATATATCTTCAAACAATATACTTGGCTTTTGAGCGACGAACATCAGAAATTTGCTGATGCCAAGAAAAAACGAAAAAACGCCTATTTGCAGAAAGCTTTCGACAAAAAAATATGGAATGAAGAACGCCCTGCTGATATGGCAACCGCATTCGAAATCCGCGTGATGATTAATCGTGCACTCGGACTTCCTGATGACTACCAATTTTTCCGCAAGCACTTCGCGCTTATGTGCGAAGATAAGATTTTACGAGGAAAAATGCAACTTTGGAACGAGGAACGACCGTACGAACTGGCAAGTGATGACGAACTTTCTTTGATGTTTACGCGAGCAGTAACGCGCAATTCCGAACTCAATGTGTTGGTACTTACGAGAGAACAGATGGCGGAGGTGTGTGGAAGGGATTTTTTGTAGGAAATAAAAACCCCCCCCAGAGGGGCGGTGAGATATAAATAAGCGCTTAATCTTCAAATTGTTGAAATTGGGGTGGAAGTGTTAGACGGTCACAAGAATTGTCTCCAGAAAAAAGTACTGGGATAATTCCATTTATCGGGTGTTGTAGAACATTATCAGAAACTTTCCATCCTGGATGTTTCGGGATATCTATATCCATTGACTCGCCAATAGGAGTATTCGGATTTTCCTCAATTTTGTTAAGATAATATTTTTGGAATTCGTCATTGATTTCATATTCATAAATTGTGTCCGATATAGTTCCAAAGAGAGTATCTGAAATTTCTTGAAATGAGTAGCCAAAAAATGACGGAAAGACACAGCCACTCTCGCTGCATGATGTACTACTAAATACGACTGTCTCTTTCTTTCAGAGTGGACACTTTCCATTCAATAAAATATGTGCTGTTGCTCCTGTATGAATATTTTCAAATTTTGTAATTCTATCACCATGAGCATCTACATAAAAAATTCTTGAAATAGGAAATCCACCAGGTGTTATAAATTTTGGTCATTCTTCAGTAAGAAGTTCTGGGTTCCGTAAAATTCGATCTTCGAAAGTTGTGGGCGTGTGTGGAGTAGGAATATCCACATTATAGCCAGAGAAAAATAGTGCAAGAAAAAGGGAAACAAGTGTAAACATAAAAATTATTTATAAAAAATTTCCCTGCAAAACATAGCTCGATTTTGCAGGATGAGAGCTAAAAATTTATTTTATTATAATTATTTTTATGAATTTACAAGAATTTATTAAAAAATACGAAAATAAACTCGTTGATGAAAAATGAAATATTTCTACAACATTTGTAGCAAAGAATCCAAAAGAGGATTACAACGGAGATTATCAGTGTGTAGATTTAATAAAGGCATATGTCCGAGATATGTTTGGAATTGAAGGGCGATATGGAAATGCACGACATTATGCAAGTGGAATTGCTCGTGCAAATCCAAAAGTATTTGACTTCATATCGAAAGGTGGTGGAAGAGTTGTGCAGCCTGGAGATATTGTTTCAATTCATACAAGTAATAAATACGGACACATTGGAATTGTTACCAAAATCACTGGAAATGGTTTTGAAATTATTGATCAAAACTGAGCAGATGGTGCACATGGATATGGAAGATATGACGATAGAATACAGAGAAGGTCGTATGGATATACCAATATCATCGGCTGGGCTCGCCCAAAAAATAATCCACTCTGGCGTCGCAATGTTGCCAAACGAATTTTTGATGCACTCAAAAAGCCTCGTTTCATTGGTCATAGTGCAGCAGAAATTTGGAATCTTTTGAATCCAATGCAAATTACGACTCGTTCCGAGGTAGCGGGAATGATTAAAAACTATTTCTCTCGCATCGAAAAGCGAAATATTGATGAATCGAGAATTTGGAATAAGACTCGTCCCAATGATCCTGTTTCAAAAAGTGAATTAGACACAATGATTGGTCGAGCAAAATCATTGTAATGAAATAAGCCTGCAGGCTAATAAAATCACTCCTACAAAAGGAGTGATTTTTTATTTGCAAATATAATTTTCATAATTTAAGCCAATCATTATGACAAAAATTCACACTTTCCCAGACGAAGAAAAAATCATCAAACAGATTCAAGAAGAATACAAAGAAGGATTGGATCATGTGCGACAAAAACGCGCCATAAAACAAGAAGAAATCAAGGATTATGTAGAATCCAGCAAAGATAAAGTCCGAAAGCATATTATCTATACCTTTATGCAGGCATATATGAGTGTGCTGTACACTGGAACTCATACCGTTCGATGGTCAGGAGAAGGTGGACGAATTCAGGAAAAAGCAGAAAATCTCAACCAAGTTGCCGAATTCGACTACAAAGAAATGGGGCTTGCAGAAAAGGATTATAACTGGATTTGGTCAGCCGCGTTTTATGGCGTATCGGTGCAACTCCAAGATGGATTTGATACTACAACCAAAACACCAATTTTCAAAAATGTGCATTCTCTGTCATTCATCCCAGACCCATATTTTACCAGCTTTGACATCTCAGGGCACAGATATTTCGGCTTGGAAATGGAAGCAACCTTATCAGAAATGAAGCGAAAAGGTTGGAAAAATATCGATATCGTTTCCAGTCAAAAATTCACACGAGACAGTTATCGGGATTATGTGGCCAATTATCGAAGCCTCGGAAGAACAGAAAAAACTGACGGCGTATTTCCTGTGTACTATCACTTCACAGAATATAACAACAAAAAATATTTCTGCGTGCTGGCGAATGAATGCAATACACTCTTGCACATGGAGGAAATACAACCTGTCTACGACGAGGAAAAAGATGTGACGCACCTGAATTACCCAATTGTTTTACGCTATTTTAGCCCTCTGGAAGGTGATGCATATGGAGTTTCGCTCGTTGATCTCGTAAAATGAGACCAACGGAATGCCAGCGAACTTTTGAACCTTGTGCTTATCAAGGCACGCAAGCAAGCATATGGAAATGATGTGTATTATGATCAGAATTCACTCCCTGAAGAAATCAGTATTGAAGATCTCAATAAACCTTCAGTCAATGGGCGAAAAATTCCGTTGGATATTCAGCCGTGAAGCAGCATTCGTGATGTGCTCTATGAAGCGCAACAGCAAGGACAAGAAAGTGGAGTATATGATGCTATTGACCGCCTGAACTACAATGCGAAGGAATCCACTGGAATGGATTACACGACTATTGGACTTGCAAATCCAAATGAAAACACACTTGGCGAACAAAAAATTGCTCAGAAAAATGCAGGAAATAGGTTCATGCTCATGGTGAAATATGCAAAATGGGCGGAAAAAGCGCGCTGGAATATGTGGCGTCGTTGCTACTTGGCCAACAAAAAAAGTGTAAAAGAAAAAATCGTACAACTCGTTGAGCCTACCAATAGAGTTTTTAATCATATTTTGCAGGCGGATGACTTCATCACCAGCGAAATCCTGCATATCAATGTGGAATTCAAGATTGAGGCTGAGGAACGAAACAGAAAACAGGTGCAGTTTATTAGTCTCGCGCCAACACTGCTCTCAATCGCGAAATCTGAAACACAAAAAGCTATTATTCAGCGAAAACAATTGGAACTTATGGGAATGGAACAGGCGGAAATTCTCAGAATGATACCATACACACTCGATGAACTGAAAGCCAGAACACTTCTTGAACTTTTGTCAAATGACGATGAACAAGGCTTGATTATCGAAGATATTATGCAGGAAGATCATCAAGTATATATTGATATCTTCCGACAGGGAACACCAACAGAAATGTTAAACAAAGGAATAAACAACCGATTGATGGCGTTAGAGTATCGCGAAAGGCGTATGGCAGAGCAAAATGCAATGGCGAATATGGAAGATCAAGGACAACTCAACTCTATGGCGAATATTGGTACAGCGCAACTCGCCAACAATGCGATAGCACAAAAAAACTCAGAAGCAGGAAACCCAGTTATTGGCTAAAAATCACTCCTACAAAAGGAGTGATTTTTTATTTGCAAATATAATTTTACAAAATTATTTCTACAAAAAATGCCAAAAATCACAATAAATCAGTGGGGTGGTGGAATAGCCTCTCACTATCATACAGGGCAGGGAAATCAGTGTGCAGATATGCAAAACATCTCTGTCACGGCTCATCCTGATGCTATAATGCTTGCAAATGGAGCTGAAAAAATGCTGGAAGCAGGTGGGAAAATATCGTGCGGTTTCCACCTCAAAGAATTCATAAAAAAAGACAATATTGGAATGATCGTCGCGACGGAAAACGGCGAAATTTGGTACAATAACCAGAAAATTCATTCAGAAACAGGACGAGTATATAGACAAGTATTCTATGATGTGTACACAGAAAACAAAGTAAAAAAATCTGGAATATTCCTGATCCACAATACAGGTGTCGACCGCTACGAATATGATAAAAATACCGACACTTTTATCAATTTCACAAAAAATGTAGATAAATTCAGCCTCGACAAGCCGAGTGATGATGTGAAAAATTTCCCCATTCTTCGCGTGAATAATCAAGTATTTATCGGTTGGGGGAACAAAATTATTGTGTGGGATGGTGTGATTTTCCAGAAAGAACTCAATTTTTCTGACATCACGAGAATTGTTGGGCTTTCTGCCTATGGCGATTATGTCCATATTTATGCTACGGATTGAGAAAATAGTTACAAATGGATTTACGATCCAGTAAACGATAAAAAACAGCCGTGAAGTATGAAAAATTTTCCACGGCTATCGATACAAGCAGTGACAACGGATGGTAATATAGACCTTATCGTGACGGATTCTGACGACATCTATCAGTCAAGTGGGCTTCAAATCCAAAAATATTTGGGTTATGAGAAAAATATTTTTGTTCCTGACAGAAACTTTGGAAATATCGCGATAAATCACGAAGACACGAATTATATCAGTGCAGAAAATGCCTTGTATATCCTAAAAAGTTGAGAAATAGGAATGCCACCAATTCTTCAAAAAATTGCAATTGATGGAAAAATATCGTTTGCATACGCAACGAAAGACGAAATATATATCGCCACGACTGGACAAAAACATATTTTACAAAAAATCTCTGTTACAGCTGGAGAAAATGTTGCGGAAAGTGGCGTATATGAAACCTTATTTTATTACTCACAAGAATACGGAAAATTGTCAAAAATTCGTATTAGAGCTAATTGTCACGGAAAAAGTGGTGGAAAAATTGAAATATTCGCTCGCCGTGATGTTGCAGATGATTGGACAAAACTTTGCGAATTTAATGATAAAAAATGGATTCAAAAACGCGAAAAATCCTTCCTAAATGACAAACTCTGAAATTTTTCTGAAATCCAGTTCAAAATTGTCCTGAAAAAATCCCAAGACGGGAAAAGTCCTTTACTCTATGAATTTCAAGTTGAATATGATGACACCAACACAGCCACAATTTAAGGATGAGCCTTGACTTAATTCGCCCAAATTGGGACGTAAACAGATTATCACGGAGGAAATCCAGTGGGAAAATATCAAAGGTAAACCAGAAATCGTGACAAAGAATAATTTTGATATCTTGCAGCAATCACTGGATCAGGCACTGGAAAAAATCCAAAGCCTCGAACAGCGAATAACTGCACTCGAACAAAAACCATAATATTTATTAAATTGTACCCAATATGACAAATCTTCGACCGCCATCACTCAGCCAAGTAATGGCACAAAATACAGCACAATCACAAGCACAATATTCAGCCTCTCAAAGTGGGGGTTCTTCTGGTGGCCCATCAGGTGGAGGCTCTTCAGGTGGTAGTTCTGCGGGCTCATCTGCTGGATATGTTGCTCCGAATTATGGAACAGGTGGCCCAATTCGTTCACAAGACTTCAATGCTGGATGGCGACACGATAACAATGGGAACTGGGTGAATATCAATGCACCCAGCGGGTCACAATATCACGGAACGCAGGGATTACCTGACTGGCAGAAAAACCGCAATAATACACCAAATGTAATACCACAACAACAACCGCAAAATGATGCATTTCGTCAGCAACAAGAAATGGAGCGCCAACAGCGTGAAATGTTGGAGCGCCAAAATGAGCAGAATCGACAGATGCAACAGCAGCAGATGGACGCAATGCATCAACAAAATGATGCTTGGCAGAAACGGCAAGAGGAAATGCAGAACAATATGCGACGAATGCAGGCGGAAACGCCAAATTTCATTACAGACCGTCACATGTTCGAAAAAATGACGGGATACGCTGGAAAAAATGATCAGGAACGCAAGGTAGTGGATGACTACTGGAATAATGCCAGTATAGCGAAAAATAAAAATGCAAGCAACTATTATGATGAAATAAAAAATGGAGTGGCTACGCCTGATTATGAACGAAGTCGCCCTGAATATTCACAGGCACAGGCGACATATTCGCGTATTGCAAAGTACAAACAAATGAACTCTGGGCAGCTTGCCAACCTCTTCAAAAACGGTGAGCTGACAAGTGGTGACTTAGCTCTATTATCCAAAGAAAATCCATCACTCGCAATGGATGTAGCCTTTACGAACAGCCTGAATAATGCTGGAAAAGTGAACTTTGAGGCCGATCAATTGGCGATGAGTAATGATATTCTGACAAAGTGGCACACTGACCTGAATAATGATGAACGAAAAAGCCTACTGGCCAATGCGTTGAGTGAGGACACGAATATTGCCAATGCAATGAGTGATACAAAAAATAAGGCAGATAAACTCGCAGAACTTCAAAAAAGTGTTCTGGAAGTGAGTGATTCAGTAGACAAAGAACTCGAGGGGAAAAATGTGAGCAAGGCGTACGCAAACGCTCTCAAAGCCAAACGCTCGGGCGAAATCCATACAGCGATTGCGTCTGCACAAATTGACTATTCCAACGCGATGAACTATCAGCGTGACCTCATTGAAAACAAGAAATATGATATTGACTATCAACGCCAATTGGAAAATAGGAAATTCCAAGTGGGGCAACAGGTGTTTTTTGGGCGAGAAAATCAACGACTGGAACAAGAAAATGCACTGTACAACACAAAACTCGGATTACAAAAAAATCAGTGGGAATACGAACAAAAATTGCGACAAGAACAAGAAATCCGCAACAACCCAACACTGGCAACACAACAAATGATTGACCAATATAGAAAAATGGGCGTGAACGCTCAGCGAAGTGACGCGGAAATTATCGCCGATGTACAACAAAAGGTGGCGAATGGTCGAAGTCTTGGGGAAGTACTCTCAGAATTGAACCAAGCATTCCAAGGAAAGCAGGAATACAAAACTATTCAGCGGTTGCATAATGGGCAAGTATCTGATAGAGAAAAACAGCAATTTGCCGTGCAACAAGCAGCACAAGAAAATGCGTGGGCAATGCAGAAAATGGCGGTGGCAAATCAGTATGGCATACAAAATACATTGATGCAGTATGATCTATCAAATAAAAAAGAACAACAAAAAGCAGTACAAGAACTGGTGTCATCTGGGCAAATGAGTGTAGCAGAGGCTAAGGCACTTCAACGCAATATTAGCGGAAACTGGAATGGTGCGAGTGGTGCGGAACTACTCTTCGCAGAAGATGGCACTTGGATCAAATCACAACTCAAAGAAACTACCAATAAATCAGGTGGTATTGAGTGTGCTGAATATATCAGCCGCATAACAGGAACTCGCGTCGGCAACACCTGGGAAGAAAAGAAAAAATTGAATCGTGAAAAAACTGGAAAAATTGGAAGTATCATGGTGTGGCAACCAGCCAAAACAGGAAAATTGGCAACATTTGGTCACGCAGGGATTATTGTGGGAGAAGATGGGGAAAATTGGCTTGTGAAGAATGCTAACTACAAGGTAGATGGTAAAATATCTACCATTAAAGTTCCAAAAAATATGCCTGGTGCGCAATATCGTAGTACGAACCTGCTTGATAAAGTAGGAGTAATGGGGAAATCATCGCAAAATAACTCATTAACTCAGGCAGTGCAACCATATCTTGATGCTGTGAATGCTGGAACAATGAGCATTTTGGATGCTATTAAAGAATTTGGTACTGGAAAGGAAGGAATTCCATATAAAAATGAACTTATGAACCTTTACTCACAACAAGGAGGACATCAATTCAATCCAAATAATGGAGAATACGCGCAAATGGCACAGCAAATTGAAGACCTTAAAGCACTCAGAAACGATGAAATGATGCCAGCATCTGTCTGACCTGATGGGCTTGGTGCATTCACTCGCACTTCTTTTGCACCTTGGAATTGGGGTAAAAAAGATGCATATTTGGCTAAGGCAAATCAAGTACTGAATAATAGTGTTTTGAACAAATTGATTGAATCCAAAGCCAATGGGGCAACATTTGGGGCGCTGTCTGATACGGAGCTGAACATGCTTCAAAAATCGTCAAATGTACTCAACGCCTTAGCTATTCGCGATAAAGATTGAAATATTACGGGATTTAAGGGGACAGAAGAAAATTTTCAGCGAGCCATTGATAATATGATCTCTCAATCTGAATTAGTCATGCAGCGAATGAGCCAAAAAGGCGTTCAGGGAAATCCTCAAAACAACCCATATGGCTTCGGACATTTTGGCAATTTTATGACCTCGGCAGGCAAATCACTTTCTTCATATTTTAACTAAAAATTATGCTAAATCTTTTTTCATTGGGACGCACGGCACTTGGAATAGTGCCAGAAAGCGTCAAGGAAGGAATTACTAACGCAATTTCCAGCAATAAAGATATTCAGAAACTTCAGAAAAACGAGGTATTTCAGGCCAGTAAAAACTGGCTTGATAACACTTCGCAAAAAGCCAATAATTTTATCAAAGAAACATCAAAAACAGCACGATATGGCAAACTTTTTTCGGACGAAAAAGAAGCCTATCAGAAAATGAAAAATGATGGAATAGATGATAACGAGGCTTTTGATTTGATTAAAAAACGACGTCAGGCAATGGCGCAGTTTTATGGTAGCGACAGCAAACTCACAAAAACAGAATCGGACGCACTCAAAAAAATGCGTGCTGACGGAATTGGGAGTGAGGATGCGTTCAAAGGGCTCATGGAATATAGGAGTGGCTTTGATAATCGCGCGACTCAAATTGCTCACGAAAATCAGCAAGCAAAACAAAAAGCCTGGGATAAACATTATGAGGAAATGCCTTGGTACAAAAAGGCTGGATATCATGCTTGGATGGCAGGTGTTGGTATTGGCGAAGGCGCGCTCAAAACTGGTATCAATACGGCGGATTTTTTGCTTGGTGGAACAGAAACTGGGCGGCAGATGCGTGAAGGTACAGAAATGTGGAATAACAATCCAATGATGAACGGTACAGCTCGTGGAGTGGGTAATTTCCTTGGAGAAGTGGCAGCGATGGGTGGTACAGCAACAGTTGGCGGTGCAGCGCTTGGAGCAACGAAAACAGGTGCAGCCCTTGGTATCAATGGTGTGATGACACCAGCAACAACTTGGGGCGGTATGGCCTTGCAAGGCGCTGTGAGTGGCGCAGGATATGGTGCTTGGTCGGAAATTGCTAACAAGGGGTCGGAAGCAACGGCTGAAAGTATCGGAAAACAAGCACTCATTGGTGGTGCTGTGGGCGGAGTGGCAACTCCACTCATGGGAAAAGTAATTGTGCCAGCAGTCGGAAAGGCTATCGGTGGCACTGCTAAGGTTGGTAATGCCTGAATACAAGCATTTAATCATACAGCTGGATCGTTGGATGATAGAGTAGCGAGCGCACTTGCCGCAATTCGTAAGAGCACAGGACGAAGTATAGCACATACCGGAAACAACATTGCAAATACGGCTATAAACGCCAAAGATGCACTATTCCGCAAGTTCTTGTCTAATACTTCTGACGATGTAGCTAATATTACTGATGATATTGCTGGTAGTGTTGTAAAAACCTCAAAACTCCAAAATATTAAAAATAATATTGCTGGACTTGATGAACGCGATTTGCAAATTCTCAGAAAAACTACCACTGACGAATATGATGAATGGATAAAATATGCCAAAGATGCAGTAGATAATAACTACGCCCAAACGCCGTATCATAAAGGAGCAAAAAAAGCAAACGAGGCAATGAATGCTCTGGAAGAAAAATTACAAGCAAATCAGTTGGCACGAATGGAAAAAATCCAGAATTCAGGAATTGATAAAATTTCCCTCAATGAAGTTCGCCCAGAAATCATGAAAGACCTTAAAAAAACTTTCAATATTGAGGGGTGGAAATATGGAAAGGATGGAGAAATTGTACCAAAAATTGTTCAGGGTCGCAAAAATCTCTTGGACATGAAAAATTCTCGAGACTTGCAGGCTCTATCGATGATCGATGATGCACTGAAGGGTGGAAATCCTGCGGAAGTGATGGATACGGTTAAAATATTACAAAATCACCTCTATGATTCATCAACAGGACTCCGAGTGAGCAACGATATGAAAAAATTCTTGGAACGCACCACAGGAAAAATCAATCACCAATTCAAAACTACCATGGGCGATGAATACACAAAAATTCTCGCAGAAATGAGTGATGATATTAAGCTTCAAAAAGAACTTGACCGAATATTTAAGCCATCAGATATTGACGGAGTCACAAACCGCGGAGAACTTGCTATGAAACGAATTTCCAACGGAACAACAACCAGTGGAGAAGTCCGAGACTTGGCACTCAAAATCCAAGAAAGAACAGGAATTGACCTTATCAAAGAAGCACGACTTGCTCAAATGAGTATGGACATTGTCTGAGATACACGATGAGCCAATCTCTTTGGAATCATCAAAGATGGCAAAAACGGAGTAATCAAGAGTGCTTTGGATATGGGAAGAAATCTTGTTGCTAATAAGGAAGTAGTGGCGAGGGCGAACACCATTAAAAATATTCTCTGAGTTCCAAAGGATACAAAAATTGCAGGACTGAATCAGGCAATTTCTGAAATCAAATTCTCCAAAAACGATATCAAGATGATCATAGATATTGCAAAAAATCTCAAAAATAAAACTCCACTCACAAAAATGCAGAACAAAAATCTGATAACAATTCAAAAACTGGTCGAAGAAAAAATCCCACAAAAAGAGGTAGAAAATTTCAGAAAAACACTACCAAATTATAATTTGGGAAAAGGATTGGAGAGTAAAGCGGAAATTGAACCAGTAGTGGCGATGAGCAATGCGAGCAAGAGATTTGATGAGAGTTTACAGAGGCTTATTGATAATAAATTAGATGAGACAAAGCCGATATCTTTGGGAAATCCATGAGACATACTAAAAGAAGCAGGAATTCCAGATTTAGAAATGAAGGTAATAGCTTGAAAATTAAAACAAAAATCCAATCAACCAAATCATATATATAATTTAGAAGATTTAAAATGATTGGTGGAAGCAGTGAATGATCCAATAATGGTAGCAAATAGTCGAACAGTAAGAGGCTCACAACTTATTGTTACAGAATTATTGGACACTAAAAATAACACCAAGTTTACCGTAGTTTTACGAGTAAAAAATAATAAAATCAATGCCGTAGATAGTATATATGGAAGAAGCAAAAGACAAATTCAGTCCGCTTTTGAAAATCATGAATATACCTATATAAATCAGGAAAAATATGATAATTATATAAAATAAACTTGATTTCTATGTGTTTTATGATATAATGTATTTCACAATTATAGGTAAGTACTCTTAGCTAAGAGAGCATCTACTGGTTAAATCCGTGAACCTAAGAGGAATGAAATTTCCCCCCAAAGCAATTGAAGCGGAGGTGCAGATGGTGAGAATCCACACTGGAAAGCCTATGATTTTTATTAAAAATACCACCCGAAAGGGTGGGTTTTTATTTGATTTACGTATTTTTTTGACTTTTACTTGTAGAGTATCACTATTATGATGCTTTTATTTTTTACTTTTCCTGAAAAATTTCTATACTGCTTGCAACACTAAATTTTCCCTATGTTACAAGTAGCCCTCTATTACCGCAAATCAACTGATGACGGAAAACGTCAAAAAGCCTCAATTGAAGATCAGAAAAAATGGGCACATGAATATTTGACTACTATGCAAGACTACAATATAGTTGCAGAATATGAAGAAAAGCAGTCCGCAAAAGCGCCTTGACGCCCCCTCTTCAATGATCTGATGAGCAAAATATATGCAGGGCAAGTAGATACGGTAATTGTCTGGGCTGTAGATAGACTTTCTCGCAATGAAATTGACGAATGAGCCATTAAATGGGCTGTACGCAGTGGGAAACTCAAACAAATTATTACTCGTGATGCTACATATACTGAGAACGAACTTTTTGCGATGGGTATTTTTTTATCTATGTCTGCAGAAGAAATTGCCACTATGAGAAAACGAATTTTGCGCCGTATGGATAATATGGTGCTTAAAGAAGGGAAAGTACCATTTCACGCACCATATGCTTATAAAAATATAGGAGAAGGAATGGTGGAGGTTGTCCCAGAAGAAAAAGAAGTGGTTCAGAAAATTTTTCAATTGCGAATTGATGGTATGAGCTACCAGATGATTGCAGATGTGCTCAATGATGAATGAATACCTACACGATCAAGAAATATAAAAAAGGCCACTGGAAAGTGGTCAAAAAGTATTATAGAATACATTATAAAAAACGAATTCTATATTGGAATTGTGAAATTCATGAATAAGGTTGGAGAGGGAATCTATGAAAAATTTATTACGAGAGATATATTTGAGCAAGCGAATCACTGAAATTCTTCAAAAATTGTGCGAAAACCGCTCGAATTTCCATTAAAGGGTATATTGCACTATACAGGAGGAAAAACACTCACAGCGACGCGAAAAAAGGGTAAATATGTGTACTATCACACAAATGATTGGAGTTTTCGAGTGACACAAAGAGAAATTTTCGAAAAATTAGAAAAAATTGTTGCGCAATGGATTATTCCTGAAGATATTTTGCCGATAGTGCGTGATTATATAGAAAATCAACTTTTTTCCGAACAAAAAGCCATAAATGAAGAAAAAAAGCGATATGAGAAAAAAATGCAAGATCTCGTTGCTCAGGAATTCAATTTAACTTCAATTTTTTCAAAGTGAAAAATTTCTGAAGAAATGTTTGATTTGCAAAAACAAGAAATTTTTGCTGAAAAAGATAAAATTCAAGAAAAAATCAACAAGCTTTCCGCGTTTGAAACTGCGGATTATTTCAAATTTGAAAAAATTATAGAACTCGTTAGTAACCTGCTTCCAGCCTATAAAAATGGCGATGAATACACAAAAGGGTTAATAGTTCGTGCAGGATTTATAGAACTTTTGATTGATGATGAAAAATCGCTTAAAATAAAAGAAAAAGAGCCTTTTTATTGGCTCTCTTTGCTACATGTACAAGGTGGTCGGGGTAGCTGGACTTGAACCAGCGACCAATCGGTTATGAGCCGACTGCTCTAACCACTGAGCTATACCCCGAAAGTTATTTTCTGCTGGCGGTGGGTAGGGGATTCGAACCCCTGCGGCACCTTGCGGCACCCTACAGGTTTAGCAAACCCGCCTCTTCGGCCTCTTGAGTAACCCACCAGATGTTGCGCACGCAGTATAAAAATTTTTTTCAAAAAAGCAAGGCAAAATACAAAAATATTTCTCAGCTTTTTCTCAAACCAATAATGTATATTATTTGTGTACAAAATTTCCAAAAATTTTCTCGAACCTACTAATTTTTGCAAAAACAATACTAGACTTTTATATTTTTATATTTTTTATATAAAAATATTTGTGAAAAAAATATTTTTTTCAAAGATTTTTTTGGCTTAAAATAGAGAAAATTTTATTTTTTTACAAAAAAAGTGAAAAATTCTTTTGACTTTTCTTTCTTTTTCAATATAAATTTCCCACTGCCAGCGGGAACACCAATGACAGTATGAACCTTAACATCTCATAAATCAGAAGACAACTTCAATATTTATATTGAAGCCTATAATTCTAGATACACAACAATCATTCAAATAAAATCCTATATATTTCTATATGTAGGTCTAACGTTTCAAAGAGTTTGATCATAGCTCAGGATGAACGCTAGCGGTGCGCCTAACACATGCAAGTCGAGCGATGAAGTTTTCTACACAGAGCAGAAAAACAATATACTTTTTCTCTTCTCTGTGTAGAAAATAGATTAGCGGCAAACGGGTGCGTAACACGTTGATACTTCCCCCTAAGTCAGGGATAGCCTGGAGAAATCCAGATTAATACCGGATAGTCCCGAAAGGGTAAAGCAGCAATGCGCTCAGGGAAAGGTCTGCGGCCTATCAGCTAGTTGGTGAGGTAATAGCTCACCAAGGCAATGACGGGTAGCTGGTCTGAGAGGACGGCCAGCCACAATGGGACTGAGACACGGCCCATACTCCTACGGGAGGCAGCAGTGAGGAATCTTCCACAATGGGCGAAAGCCTGATGGAGCGACACCGCGTGAAGGATGAAGCCTTTGTTGGTGTAAACTTCTTTTCTCTTGGAAGATAATGACGGTACAAGAGGAATAAGGGGCGGCAAACTTCGTGCCAGCAGCCGCGGTAATACGAGGGCCCCAAGCGTTATCCGGAATTACTGGGCGTAAAGCGTCTGTAGGTGGTTTTTTAAGTTTCGTATGAAACTCCAGGGCTCAACCCTGGATTGTGCGAAAAACTGGAGAACTTGAGTGTGGGAGAGGCAAGCAGAACGGTATGAGTAGGGGTGCAATCCGTTGATACATACCAGAATACCAAAAGCGAAGGCAGCTTGCTGGAACACTACTGACACTGAGAGACGAAAGCGTGGGGAGCGAAAGGGATTAGATACCCCTGTAGTCCACGCCCTAAACGATGGATGCTAGGTGTTGGACGTAAGTTCAGTGCTCAAGCTAACGCATTAAGCATCCCGCCTGAGGAGTACGGCCGCAAGGTTAAAACTCAAATGAATAGACGGGGACCCGCACAAGCAGTGGATCATGTGGTTTAATTCGACAATAAACGAGGAACCTCACCTAGGCTTGACATTGATAGAATCCACCAGAAATGGAGGAGTGCCCGCAAGGGAGCTTGAAAACAGGCGCTGCATGGTTGTCGTCAGCTCGTGCCTTGAGGTGTTCGGTTAAGTCCGTTAACGAGCGCAACCCACGTCGTTAGTTACTATGTCTAACGAGACTGCTTGAGTTAATCAAGAGGAAGGTGTGGATGACGTCAAATCAGCATGGCCCTTATGCCTAGGGCTACACACATGATACAATGGTCGGTACAAACAGTCGCAATACAGCAATGTGGAGCCAATCTGAAAAAGCCGATCTCAGTCCAGATTGGGGGCTGCAACTCGCCCCCATGAAGTTGGAATTGCTAGTAATCGTAAATCAGCTATGTTACGGTGAATCTGTTCCCGGGTCTTGTACTCACCGCCCGTCAAACCATGGGAGGTGTGCGTACCTTAAGCCCTTCGAGCAATACGGAGGTCCACGGTAAACACACTGACTGGGGTTAAGTCGTAACAAGGTATCCGTACGTGAACGTGCGGATGGACTATCTCTTTATCTTATGTATCTTTATAGTACTTGTCTTCTGATTCATGAGATGCTATGCGTTTCATTCGTTCTTTAACAATCACGAATCAATAAAACTATTATTGAATGTTATCTAAAAGTAAATGAAAAATAGCAATATTTTTCCAAACAAAAAAACGAGAAACATTGTAATGTAACTGGAAATGAATAAACATTAACAGTCATTCTGTTTCCACCAAAGAAAATAAATCATTTTATTTTCATACTCAAGATTACGTTCATATCAACATTTAAATATAAATCAAGCGAGAACAAAAAGCACAGTGTATAAATACATACACGGCACAAAGTGGATGCCTTGACTCGAATATCCGATGAAGGACGCGCAAGACTGCGATAAGCCTGGGTAAGTTGTCACGAAACGTTACAGCCCAGGATTTCCGAATGGGGGAACCCTATCCATCAAGATGGATAACCTGATTAGGAGGACACCAGCCGAATTGAAATATCTTAGTAAGCTGGGAAAAGAAATCAACCGAGATTCCGAAAGTAGTGACGAGCGAAATTGGAACAGCCCAAACCTGTACGGTGCCAAGGATGAGCCCGTTGCCGTACGGGGGTTACACGACATATCACCGCAAAGCTCATATAGCGATACTGATATATAATTACAGAAAAATTACCTGGAAAGGTAGGCCAAAGAGGGTAATAGCCCCGTATTCGAAATAATCTATATATTCGGTACGATATGCTCGTAAGTAGTATCGGACACGTGAAATCCGGTATGAAGTTAGGTCGACCACGATCTAAGGCTAAAGAGTATTCGAGATCGATAGTGAACAAGTACTGTGAAGGAAAGGTAAAAAGAACCCCGGGAGGGGAGTGAAATAGATCCTGAAACTTTGTGCTTACAAAGAGTCGGAGCGCTTCGGCGTGACGGCGTGCCTTTTGGAGAAGGAACCAACGACTTACGTATACGTGGCAAGGTTAAGACAGATATAGTCGGAGCCGAAGGGAAACCAAGTCTGAATAGGGCGATTTTAGTCACGTATAGTAAACCCGAAACCCGTGTGAGCTATTCATGGCCAGGCTGAAGGTGGGGTAACACCTACTGGAGGGCCGAACCAATTGGAGCTGCAAGTCCACTGGATGAGCTGTGAATAGGAGTGAAAAGCTAATCGAACCGGGAGATAGCTGGCTCTCCGCGAAATATATTTAGGTATAGCGTATAATAGTAACCAAGAGGGGTAGGGCTCTGATAAGACTAGCGGGTTTATTCCAACTTAGCAAATCTTGATAAACTTCGAATACTCTTGGCGGAATATTATACAGTCGGACAGTGACGGATAAGCGCCATTGTCAAAAGGGAAACAGCCCAGATTCCTATCTAAGGTCCCCAAGTTATAACTCAGTGGAAAAGGATGTGCGATTACTAAGACAGCCAGGATGTTGGCTTAGAAGCAGCCACTCATTCAAAGAGTGCGTAATAGCTCACTGGTCGAGTGATTGTGCGCCGAAAATTCAGCGGGGCTTAAGTTATACACCGAAGATGGAAGATTTATACATTAGTATGGATCGGTAGCGGAGCGTTCTGTAAGCCTGTGAAGCAGTTGGGTAACCACCTGTGGAGGTATCAGAAGTGCAAATGTTGGTATGAGTAACGTAATGGAGGTGAAAACCCTCCACACCGAATACCCAAGGTTTCCTGTCCTACGTCAGTCGTGGCAGGGTTAGTCGGTCCTAAGGTGCACCCGAAAGGGGCAAGCCGATGGATATCTGGTTAATATTCCAGAACTATATACAAGAGGTTATTACCTATGTGGGGACGCATCGCGAATATCGGACACTCTCATGGATATGAGTGAAGAGTAATGCTTTTGGTTGTGTAGGCAAATCCGCACAACAATACAAGAGGGTTATGATTCCTTACCCAATACTTCTTCGGAAGGGATAAGTAAGGTCCTGTGATATGAAGGTGCCAAGAAAAGCCACTCTGGGACGAATGTATATAACCGTACCGTAATCGAACACTCGTGGGTGGATGTGAGTACATTAAGGTGGACGGGATAACTGAGCTTAAGGAACTCTGCAAAACAGCGGTCGTAACTTCGGGATAAGACCTGCCTCCTCAGCATTTATCTGAGAGGCCGCAGCTAACGAGTCCAGGCGACTGTTTACCAAAAACACAGCTCCGTGCTAAATCGCAAGATGATGTATACGGGGTGATGCCTGTCCGGTGCCAGAAGATCACGGGGAGGGGTGCAAGCTCTGAACCTAAGTCCTGGTGAACGACGGCCGTAACTATAACGGTCCTAAGGTAGCGAAATTCCTTGTCGGGTAAGTTCCGACCCGCACGAACGGCATAACGGTCTGGACACTGTCTCAAGCTCAGGCCCGGTGAAATTACAATATCGGTAAAAATGCCGATTACTCGCAGCAAGACGGAAAGACCCTATGAAGCTTTACTCTAGTTTGGCATTGAGTCGTACGTATATTTGTGCAGGATAGGTGGGAGACGCTGAAGGTGGAACGCTAGTTCTACTGGAGTCATCCTTGAGATAC
>MORC01000005.1 GCA_003260345.1 Candidatus Gracilibacteria bacterium GN02-873
TCTCAAATTTCATTAGTAAATTTCTACTGTTGTAGATAGATACCTGAAATCGTAAATGTCTTCTCAAATTTCATTAGTAAATTTCTACTGTTGTAGATGGTTCTTTCTCTGTCTTCATTCAATTCCTCAAATTTCATTAGTAAATTTCTACTGTTGTAGATAGCGATATGCAAAAAACCACGGAAAATCTCAAATTTCATTAGTAAATTTCTACTGTTGTAGATAGTTACTATTGCACGGCGAGGGATTGTCTCAAATTTCATTAGTAAATTTCTACTGTTGTAGATTGGTTGCAGATGTGAACTATACAAACACTCAAATTTCATTAGTAAATTTCTACTGTTGTAGATTGGTTGCAGATGTGAACTATACAAACACTCAAATTTCATTAGTACATTTCTACTGTTGTAGATGGGTTGCAGATGTGAACTATACAAACACTCAAATTTCATTAGTAAATTTCTACTGTTGTAGATTGGTTGCAGATGTGAACTATACAAACACTCAAATTTCATTAGTAAATTTCTACTGTTGTAGATTGGTTGCAGATGTGAACTATACAAACACTCAAATTTCATTAGTACATTTCTACTGTTGTAGATGAATTTCTTTAAGTTCTTCATCAGAACTCAAATTTCATTAGTAAATTTCTACTGTTGTAGATTTTTCACTAATTTCGTCTGTTTTATGTCTCAAATTTCATTAGTAAATTTCTACTGTTGTAGATTGAAAAAACTACTTTCTCTTATTACGGCTCAAATTTCATTAGTAAATTTCTAAGATTAAAGGACTTATTTTTTGAAATATAAATTATTTTTTATGACTACGAACGATACTGACTTCCCCAAATAACAAGTAGAAGAAATGCTTGAATGGTACAAAAATCTGAGTGAAGACGAACAGGAACTCTTTGAGGAGGACTTGATAGGAATGCTGACAGCCTTCACTGAATACATAAAAAAAGAAGAACGGATAAGCATTGCCAAACAGGTGATCAGAGAAATAAAGGGAAATCTTGAAAAGATACAAAAAAATAACTCCTATTTTATTAGGAGTTTTCGGACTTCATAGTAAAATTTCTGTGAGACTTTAGTATATCAGGAAATTTTTATTACAATTTCAAATTATCATCCTCGTCAAGTTTCCAATGCAGATTGTAAGCCACATCAAAATATAATCATTCAAATCTCTTGAGATAATTATCACAAAATATTTTTTATACTAGTTTTACAATCATTGCTCACAATTTTTCTATCTTCATCAAAACTTCATCAACCTCTGATGGAGTTTTTGTATTATAACTAATTAAGTTACTTTTTAATAATCGAAAGTCGCATCATCGAAAAAACTACAATTTTATTCCGCACCTTTAGAAGCCTCTTCGAGTTTCATCGTTTGATCTGCAATCGCGAGCGCATCAAAAATATCACCCAAATCGCCACTCATTACGACAGGAATGTTTGAAAAATTGGCACCAATTCGATGATCCGTGATTCGATCCTGTGGATAGTTGTATGTGCGGATTTTTTCGGAGCGATCACCAGATCCTACCTGAGCCAAACGAGCCGCTCCTTCCTCGGCTGCTTTTTTTGCTTCCTCCATAGCAAAAAGTCGAGCTTTCAAAACCGAAATCGCCTTCACTTTATTTTGCAATTGAGAACGCTGATCCTGACATTCTACCGCCAATCCAGTTGGAATATGTACGACACGAATGGCAGAATTGGTTTTGTTGACATGCTGACCACCCGCACCAGACGCGCGACACGCCATAATTTCAAGATCTTCTTCGCGAATTTCGATTTCCACATCTTCTGCTTCTGGCATCACGGCGACCGTCACCGTCGAAGTATGAACGCGACCATTTTTTTCTGTCGCAGGAATTCGCTGAACACGATGAACACCAGATTCATATTTGAATCGAGAATACGCACCCTCCCCCTTTACCTCAAAAATCACTTCCTTGTATCCACCAGCATCATTGAAAGATTCCGAGGTCATCTCAACA
Source organism: Candidatus Gracilibacteria bacterium GN02-873 (assembly GCA_003260345.1). Classification (GTDB taxonomy): domain Bacteria; phylum Patescibacteriota; class Gracilibacteria; order BD1-5; family UBA2023; genus GN02-873. Next base: position 2,006 of record MORC01000005.1, read on the forward strand.
CCAAAACCCTCATTGCGGGCAAAATTTTTGTACGCTTCAGCCAATTCCATCGCAAAAAGTCCCGCCTCATCACCACCAGCACCGGCGCGAACTTCGAGAATAATATTTTTTTCATCATTTGGATCTTTTGGTAAAAGAGCGATTTTGAGCTCTTCTTCCAGTACTGGAATTTTTTCTTCCGCTTCGGCAATTTCCATTTTCATGAGCTCAAGCATTTCTGGATCTTTTTCGTTTACCACGAGCGTTTTTGCTTCCTCATAATTGGCATACAAATTTTTATAAATCTTGTACAATTCTACGGTTTTTTCAAGATTTTTTTTCTTCTGGTTCACAGATTTAAGGCGTTTGATGTCAGAAAAAATCGCTGGATCAGCCAGCTCTTGTTCCAAATTTTCGTATTCAGTAATAAGATTATCAAGTTGAAATTTCATAAAATTTTTTAAATAAAAAGGATTATACGAAAAATTTTTAAAAAGTCGAGTAAAAATTGATTTAAAAATTAAAATCTGAAATTTTGATTTGACTTTACGAAAAGTTTCTATAAAATTCTGGAAATTCTTGCCCAGGTGGTGGAATGGTAGACACGGGGGACTCAAAATCCCCTGTCTTCACGGACGTGCGGGTTCAAGTCCCGCCCTGGGCACCATTAAGTTTTCAAAAAAGCAGTAAATCAAATTACTGCTTTTTATTATTTTATTTTTCTTCCAATGTTTTCGTGAAAAACATTTTTCGTTCGCTCCACAAAATATATCCCGCCAAAATTGCAAAAATTCCTGTTTGAATCACTTTGGAATCTGGATGCGTCGCAAACATTTCATTCGCCACATTCGCACACAAATGAAACGCTACTGGAATGAGAATATTTCGATTATTTTTATAATAGAGCCAGTTCATAATAATCATAAAAACTGCCACGCTCAGAATAAAATTGAGCCCATAAACCGGTCATTCGACCACAACTTGATTCTGATAATATCCCTTCACAAAGCCAAGGGGCAGGTGCCATAAAGCCCAATAAATTGCAAAAATCATTGAGGCTGCAAAAAGTGAAAATTTTTGTCGCAGCGCATCAGTCCCGTACGAATGCCACGCGAGTTCCTCGACAACCGGCGCAAACATAATCAAAAACCAAGCACTCACGAGCATTCCAGACGAAAATGAAGGATTTCCTGAAACCACGAATTAATCAGCACTATAGCCCAATAATACAGAAATTGCCTGTGCCAGAATAATCGAACCAAAGGTGAGTGCCAAAATGATAAAAATCGAAGAAAAATGCACTCCATTGAAGGAAAATCGTTTTTTAAAATCCTTCAAGAGCTCAGAATCTTTGAAAAATAAATACATCGCGACAAAAAACGGCGCTACCAATCCCACCAGTCACAGAATGGTCTCAACCCATAAAATGAATGGTGTCTTTTCTGAGAGGTGGCTCAAATATGCCACAAAAAACCATAAAATCCATGGAATCACTAAGGATATTCCAAAGAAAAATATTGGACGATTATATTTTTGCAACATAATACAAAATTATGATACCTCCAACGTAATAATTTTAAAGAAAAAGTCAAGGAGTTTTCGCCAGAATATAAAATAAAAAACCGAATTCGGTTTTTTATTTTATATTTGAGAAATACTTTTGAGAGTATTAAGAAATTTGGTATATGACCAATCCAAGTTTTTTAATAACAAGGCTTTTTCAATACCAATATATCGCCAATGCCATGGTTCAATTTCATAGCCATCAATTTTCGGGCCATGCTTATAGCTCTGTGTCCAGCCGTATCGATGGGCATTTGCCTTCATCCATTCATAAAATTTTCGATAGCGAACATTAGTGACATACATCTCTGGTGAAACAGCATCAAAATAATCCACTGCCAAACCAAGCTGATGTTCACTCTGTCCTGGCTTTGCACAGAAAGCTCCATCATCACAACGCCCCAAGTCCCAAAGTCGCTGCTGATATTCTGCACTCCGAAAACCAGAAATTGCCACAAGTGGCTCACTAAAATACTCCGAAAATTCCTGAGCCATCGCATCCATAGAAGGTTTTGCAATAGCGCGAATATAGCTATTTCGTCCTGCCTGATTGAGGTAAGTCCCACTCATAAGCACGAGGTCATCAGGCTTATACTCTCTTGTGGTCAGTGGCTCGGAAGTGCTTACAAATCGCAAAATACTTGTATCATTTCACCATACGGCATCAGAAAAAATAGGTTGTTTCATTGACAAAAGTGCTACTGGAACAAAATTCCCTCTCTGAATTTGCTCTGACAAATTTTCTACATTTATATTTTGTTGCGCTGCATAACCTACATGTATTCATCATAAAAATACTCAAATGAGTATACATAAAATATTCCGTTTTATCATATTTAATACAAAAATTATCTATCCTTTTTTACAAAGAAAAAATACATGAAACTCAATGAAGTAAGTGTAGTTGCAACCAGCGTTCCCCAAATCAGCATATTATTAAAATTTCACTCCTCAATATTCATTCCAAAAAAACTTGTCGCCAACGTGAGCGGAAGCATGAAGGCAGAAAAAATCGTCAAATATTTGATGGTAATATTGGTATCAAGTTCAAAAATACTCTTCATAGTATCTTCCATAGAATCCATATTTTCCTCAATAATCTGAATTTCTGAAAAAATTTTATCCAAGCGATCTTCCAAATTTTCGAAATAATTTTCCATCTCCTCAGAAAAGCGTCATTTGATATAATTTTCCGTCTGACGAAGTACAGAAATCTGTGGCTTCATCATGTGTTTGAGAGTAATAATATTTCGCTTTTTCACCATCAATTCGCGAATAATATTTTGCGAACGACTTGAAAAAAGCTCATTTTCGAGATTTTTTAAATCCTTGGAAAAGCGCTCAAGCATACGCATTGTTTTGGTCAAAAATCCCTCAATGATATCATACAACACAAATGCTGGATCATTTTTTTCCTCATCAGGAGTTCCTTTGCGATTTTCATATTGCTCATAAATATGACGCATTGTGGTCGATGGATAGTATCGAAAAGTCATCAAATAATCCGCTCCAATAAATATATTGAGTTCATTCTGATAGTATCGCTCCGTCTTTGGATTATACTTCGGAAAGTGTAAAACCAAAAACAAATAATCATCATACGGATCCAGACGCGCGTACTGATGCTCTTCCAAAACCGCCTCACGATCAAGCTCATGAAACTCATATTCCTCAAAAATTTTTTCAATTTCCTCTCGAGAAGGATTCACTCGATCAATCCAGATTCCCGCTGATGGCACCAATTTTTTCTGTTTCATTATCACTGGATTAGTTGTAAAATCGGCCCACATTATAGGCAAAAAAATTTTTTTCGCAAAGAAAAAATAAAAAAATGGCAAAATAAAAATCCCCAAAATGAGGATTTTTATTTTATTTCACCACACGCTGAACTTTGTAATGATTGAGATAATTAGAAAGGAGCGGAGGTGGATTTCGGAGCGCACGATTTGAGTAGTTGAGCACTGTACCAGATGTTACAATGTCATATGCGTTCGTTCCACGAGCATAAGTTCGCTTATTGAAGAGTTCTGTCGCGTCTCCGTAGAATGAACCATCAACACGAAGAATATTTGCTGTAGCCTCAGATTGTGTAAATTTTCCGCCTTCGTTATTTTCTTTTACTGTCAAGAAAACACCAGCAAGATTTTTTACATCCTTGTCTACAATGACATTTCCCTTCTTGGCAATAAATGCCCAAGATGCGTTATTATCGTTACTCTGGTAAGTCGTATCACATTTGAAAGTAATATTTCCTTCCACAAGTACCGTTTTTACGCCCGTCATTTCAAATGCAGTTTTTCCGTATTCGCAAGTGATTTCGATGTCACCCTTGAATGAATACACATTTGAATTTCCGTTGTGTTTGTAATTTTCAATGTTTCGATTTGAAATTTTTCGATCAGATGGCGGTACGTTTGTGATACCAGCATTGAGCGGAGAAACATTGTTAAGTGAATTATTTCCGAATGGGAATGAACCAGTCGAATTATCAGTGTTAGTTATATTACTTGTTCCCTGAGTCGCCAATCGCGTAATATTCGTGATAGTTGACTGAAAACGAGAAGTAAATGATTTGAGTTTTCGGTTTACTGAAGAACCCGCTGATGAAACTTTTGAATTCGTAACTTCTACCTTGAAAGAAGAAATTGGATTTGTTTCATTGTGATCACGGTAATTTTCAATTCCGAAAATCATTTCACCCATACCAACATTTTTTCCCTTAAATCCCGTCAATTCTGAACCGTTAAACAATGTGATTGGCTGATCAACTGATGGAGATTTGAGGTAACATACTTGGTATTGTGTATTTGAATAATTCGTACATTCGATACGAGAAGCATCATACAATCCTTGTGCATGAGAATCTTTTGGCATCAAGAAGTCACCTTCTCCGAGTACTACATATTTTGTACGATTACCAGTAGTTTGCTGCCACCAAGGAAGATTTCCATTCAATTCTTGAATTGAACGACCTTTCACAGCATTTCCTTCCAGAGCATTTGAAGCATCCTTCGTAATGACAAATTTACGATCAGATTCTACCTGAATTGGTGCTTTGTACACTTTGTTCATAGAAAGTGTGATCGTATCAGAAAGTGCAAATACGTTTGATCCACGACCAATCACCATTCCATTTTCAGAAATCAATTTTTGACCAATATTTTTACCAATAGTGGATTTTGAGAATCCAGGGATGGTAATATGGAATTGTACAGGATTTTCCAATGGATTTGTTGTAGTACCAAAAGTTTTACAATCAGCAGTACATTCAATTTTTCCATTGATAAGCTGTCCATTGCGTGAACCAAGATCACACATTTCTCCAACGCGGTTTACGATACCATCACCACAGTATGGTCCGCCATTGTTTCCTCCACCGCCTGGTCCAGGGGGTGTTGTTGGAGGTGGAACATATGGCCCTGTATGACAATAGTCTTTTGTCATTTTTTTCGCAATTTCGCGCAAATCATCAAGCTGAGTACTACTTGTATAACGCTGACAACTTGTTTTTTTACGACTATCAGAAATTCCCTGAATACCAATTTCACATGAATAAAGGCTTGAGTATGTTTTTACTACAGCTACATCACCTTCACACATTGCTGCAATATATGTATCAGGATTTCCTCCTCCACCACTACCCGGAGTTTTCACTACGGCTGGGTCGGTATTTTTCGGATCTTTCTGACAAGACTGCTCATCCCCTTTTGGCATACGATTATCATCGTAACAAGAGTTTGGTTTTTCATTTGGATTATGAACCGTCGCATCATTACGAATAATTTCGTTTGAGCTCGTATTTACCAATTTTACTGGAACGATAATATTTGGAAAATATGATCCAGCAGAAACTTCGGCAGTTGATGTACAAGTCAAAGTTTTTCCTGAATAATTACATGTCCAACCATTTCCAGTGGCATTACCAGTTGTTTCGATTTTTGTAGGCAAAATGTCTTTCACTGTCGTTGTTCCAGAAGTTTTACCATTTTCTACCTTCACTTTGATAACATAATTAAAGGTATCGTTGTTTCGTTTTGAAACAGGATTTCCTGGCTGAGCATCATCGGAATCAATATATTTTTTGATAGAAAGATCAAGTCCACCAACAATTACCGTACTTGGGTCACAAGTTTTTGTTGCAGGATTGTAATCCTTATCACCAGGCTTACATTCGTCACGATTGATCTTACAAGTTGGGTCGTTAATTGGTTTTGAAGGATCAAGTTCACAAACGCCAGCCACATTGCGAACAACAGCTCCACTTGTCACAACAGTTTTAAGTTTTACTGTTGCTGTAATAATCGGAGCAGTTTCCCCTGCCTTGATAGTCTTGTTGTAACGACAAGTCATTGTTTGACCATCCTGAGTACAAGACCAGTCTGTACCCACACCTGTTTTAATAACTTCGATATCGTTCGGGAATACATCTACTACTTTCGCCCCCTTAGCGTCAAGATTTGAAATATTTTTTACCTCAAAAGTATAATAATATTCTTCACCTGGCATTACAGGAACGGCATCTTTTTGTGTTTGAGCATCATTTCCTTTGGCGTATTTTTTGATTTGAAGTTTTGGATTATCGCCAATCTTTACAGTTGCTGGATCACAAGTTTTTGTAGTTGGGTTGTAGTTAACATCTCCTGGTTTACATTCGTCACGAGTGTCGACACAAGTTGGATCGTTGAGTGGTTTAGAAGGATCGAGTTCACAAACACCAGCCACATTACGAACTACTTTCCCGCTCGTGATAACTGTTTTTAGTTTTACTTTGAGGGAAATTGTTGGTGCAGCTTCTCCAGCTTTGATCGTTTTATTGTAACGACAAGTCATAGTCTGACCGTTTTGTGTACAATCCCAATCTGTACCTGTAGCTTTAGAAATAACTTCGATATCAGATGGAAGAGTATCAGTTACTTTGGCACCCTTTGCATCGACATTTGTTTCATTTTTTACTACAAAAGTATATGTATATTCTTCACCTGGCATTACAGGAACAGCATTAGCGGCTGTCTGAGCATCTTTACCATTGACATATTTTTTGATAGAAAGATTTGGTGATTGCTTTGGTTGACAAGTCAATGGATCACATCCACCTGGACCCCAACCAGTTTTTGATGGGTCATTTGGATCACACTGTTCTCACTCATCCCTGTCTAATACACCATCACCACACCAAGTCACTTCGTAATTCACACATTCACGATGACCACCATCTTTATCTCATTCTACCTGCACATTATATTCAATGTAGATATTATCTTTCATGCGTTTTTTTGGTGCCGCAGAAATTCTATATCGTTCCGTTGTTTGAATAATTTTTGCATCTTTTGTACGAGGAGGAATCTGTGCACCCACCTTATATGGGGGCACCCAGTCAAATTTATCAAAAGTAAATTTTCCGTCACGATTCATATCATCGCCATAATTTTCACGGAAATCTACTGAAAATCCCTTCAATGTTACTGGGTGACTTTGATTATTGTTGTATGCATCCCAAAATTCATATGAATATCCGACACGAACTTTTTTATCAAAAGTTTGGTGACAAATATTGTTTGGAGTATTTGGTTTTGTGGCACATTCAATATTTTTTCCACCACTTATACCCTGACAAACCCATTTGTAAGGATTATTTCCTGTGAGTGGAGTTGAAGTTCCAATGGCACACAAATTTGTCGTTGGAGCAGTTGAGAAAATTTTTCCATCAGCCGTTCCACAGACAGCATCCATTTTTTTCGGAGCTTCACAAGAAACGTTTCCACCACCATTCACACCGCCACAAGTCCAAGTAAATTTACCATTCACCTCAGTTACTGCTGATGGTGAACCATTTTTACAAAGATTGGTTGTAGGTGCTGTATATGTTGGAACACCATTTGATGCTCCATCACAAATAGCATTAGATGGTGGGGAATCTTTTTTCTGACAATCAGTCGACGCATATCCAGGTTTTCCATTATTGATACCATCATCGTATTTTTCGCCAAATTGTGAATCTACAACACCGTCACCACACCAAGAACCATAATAGAATATATGTTCTTTATGTACACTCTTGTCTTTCCCGTTAATTTTTCCATCTGCGGTAAATCCGTAAGTTGTTGTTTCAAACGTTAGTCGCAACATTGGTGCGTTACGATCAAATGTAGGTTCTCCTTTTAAAAATCGAAGAGACGTTCCATCACGATTTTTTGTAAAGTCAGTTCGTACTCCTTTTTTGAGTATTGTATACACATAATCTTTTCATCTGGCATTGATTTTATACCAAGACAGATTTGGTGTAGGAGTAAAAATCATGTCAGCATACCAATTATTATTACCTCCTTGTAATACTTTGGTAGTAACATTATATCCTGCATTTCCGAATGGGTCCTGAGCAAACATAACGCGATCACCAGTTACGTTTGTAAAGGAATCTCGAATATTTGTAATCCCCATAGATCCAGAAGCATACAGTCGTTCACCATTAAAACACTGATCGGATGTTGAAAGCCCAAACTGGCTACAACTTATTTCCTGATAGTCCTGGAAAGATGCGTGAGAAATGTTCGGAACAATTCCGAGAAGGATTGCTCATAAAAGAAAAATCTTTTTCATAAAAGCAATGATAATAAATTAAAAATCGAACGAAAGCGAGCCAGTCTCCACATCATTTCCAGGTACTCATTCAAGTGAAGTTGTGTGAGACACCTCATTCACGGAAGAATCAATAGGAGTGTCTATTGTTTTCATTTCAGAATTAAAGGGAATATCTTCACTCGCACGAGAGCCACATGACGCGAGAAACGCAATCATACCAAGAATAGTTATAAATTTTTTCATAATATTTTAAATACACGGTTAAATGCTGAATGGACTAAAAGAAGTTTTCTAGGCCAGGCACATTTCCCTTCGGTACATTCGTAATCCCATCAGTAGGGATAGTAGGGATAAATGGTTTAGTATCAATACCTGAAGTTGAAGGTGGATTAAGATTATCTGCTATACCTCCACTACCTGGAGTCGTATTTAGGCTAGAACGCGTTTCTCCAGGAGTAGTATTATTTGGTGGGTTCTCCTGAGGAGGATTATTCTTTGGTTTTCTCAAATCCACTCCAGCTCCAACGAAAAGCTGAGACTTAGCTGCACCCTCATTGCTAACCACTGATCCGGTTGCAATCTGATGAGGTGTTTCATTAGGGCGTGATGGAATTTCTACAAATCCAGGTTCTACAAAGAATCCAAGATTGAAACATTCTGCATCTGGTTCATATGAAAGATATGAGTGTACTTTACCAGAAACCATTAGTCGACGAACCTCCTCTTCAGAAACATTGGTAACACCTTGTTCTTTCAAATGCTGGAGTTGAGCATCAATATCAACTTTTGAAATGGTACGAGCAATTGCTTGACGAACTTTATCAGCATTCGCACCAGTCACTTCTTGTGGAGCACCAAATATACGAGTATTACTTGCGTATACATTATTTAACCCCTTGAATCCTGCGATTTGAGAATATGCTACAACAGCTCGGAATCCTCCTGGTTGCTTCATATGGTCTCCTAATGTGGAGCTCTTTGCAACCTCTGCTGATGCAACCATAGATTCAACCATTTTATTTACATCTGCAACAGGAATATTATACATTTGTGCAAATTTTGGTCCAATTGTGCTATGATAGTATTTCAAAAGTTCTGCACGATTTTTCGCAAAATCTTGTCCGTTCTCAAAGTTTTTTGCCAATCGAACAGATTCACTTCCACCTGAAGTTCGTGCAAGAAAAATATCAAGAGTCTGATTCTTTTCTTCAGGAGTAGTAGCGGCTGCAAGAGATTTTTTCACCACCTGTTCAATAGGGCTTCATTTCGTAGCCAAGAGTAATTCTTGTTCTGCTTTTGAGGTATCACGGTCTCGAACAGCATTTTGGAAAGCTACCAAATGGTTTTTGTTGCGTCCAGAACGAATTTTTCGAAGTTCCTGAGCAACTTGTGATGAATTTGCATCAATTACCTCATTTTTCACTTCTGTATTCTGATTCTGTAGTTGAATTGTTTCGAGAGGTCGATTGGTATTTTTATCAACAATAGTAGCAGTGGCCTGTAGTTCAGAACTAGTTGGATATACGTATTCTTTTACGTTCCAGACAATTCTTTCATTTTCTTTTGGTGCACGCACTACTTGTTTTCCGTCTTGGTAATAACTTCCATCTTCATGTTTTGAAATTTTGTATTCGCCGAGTAGTGTATCAACCTGTTCCTGACTAGCTTCTTTCTGATTAGCTGTTGCTTCAATTTGTGCAGCCCCTTTATTCAAAGAAGCATCAGGTGTATGAATATTAACACCCGCAGCAGAAACTACAAATGCTAATGAATTATAACTCAGGTCTAAACCAACTCCTTGGAGCTTCATTCCTTGGGCTTCCATTACTTTTCCAATATATACTGTCATATTATTCTCAAGCTGCTGGTCAATCTTCTTAATTCTCGGATCTTCTGGGTTTTGGTTAGCAAATCGGTCACGCTGATCAATGAGCAATGACTGCGCTGCACTAAATTCTCGAGAAATATTTTGAACAACATGTCGCTTCTTGGGATTTACACGCTCAATTTCTTTTTCTGTAGCTTGTACCACATATTCAACACCCAAGCGAGGATTCTCTGCTGATCGATATGCAGTCAAAGCATTTCCAATCACAGCTTTTGGATCATTCCAGTTTGCAAAAATTCGAGCACCAAGAAGATTTAAATCTACACCTACTCGCCCTCTATCACCCACAATTTTACTAATTTCTCCTGAAGCAAGGTCAACATGTCGTTCTCACATTTTTCCATTCTCTCGCTCCTGTGCTCCAAGTTTATTGCTATCAAGATCTTCACTCTGATAACCTAATGATAATGTACCACCACTCAAAACATTAGCAGCAACGGAAAACCCAAAGTGAAGCAAAGCTGAGACAATTCGACCCAACAAATTTCTATCATTCTTGATTGCTGGCGAATTTTTTACAATTTCAGCAAATTCTTGTTGTTTCTGAGGGTCATTCAAAGCGCTCAAAAGAGCTCCTTCATTACCATTAATCACTGATATAAGACCAGCTCGAACATCACCATTAACTCCTTCAATTTTACTCTTATTATCAGGCCCCATAATCACAGCCATAATATCCGCAAGCGCGTCTGTCTGATGACGAAGCGCATTCTGAAGTCTGTGAATCTGAGCAATTTTATCCCGATTAAGAACAGTAACAAGTTCAGCATTAGAATCCTTGCCTGTTGCGCGATCAACTCTTTCTGTATCAGCTTGTGTAAAATTCAAAGTATTAGTATCACCAGTTAATCTTGTATACAGTGCATTCAACTGATCCATGGAAACATTTCGCAAAGCGTGCTTCAATTGACTTTCACCAAAAGCAAATCGCTGACGGCCTTGACCTCGAAATACACGATTCCACCAACTATTATTCTGAACTTCGACTTCCTTATCATGATCCAAATCAGAAATCAAGTTAATAAGAGACTCGCGTGTGATATTTCCTTTTTCATCCCACTCAAGCTTAACAGCATGGTCTGAATACTTCTGTTCTGCCTCGACTCTTTGAGCTTGCAAGCCTTCATGTGTCTTTTCCTGAATATCAGTCACTTTCTTATCTCTCTCCTGTCGAAGCTCATTTATGTCTGCATCTAGTTGTTTTGCCTGTTCTGGTGATAGTGTGTCACGAGTAACTTGAACTTGTGCTTCAAGCTTTCGTGCTCATTCTTCAAGAGCATCCGCAGTTTGGTTTGCGGCCTTAGTACGCTCAGAGGGAGATAAATCAGTATTCTGAGCAGCCTCGATTGCCGCTTGAGTATTATTAACTCCTTCATCTGATGTTTCTGGTCCGGTCTCTGGTGTATTTGGAGCCTTTCCTGGAGCAAAATATTTCTGCACTTCAGAGAAATTGTGAAAAGAATTTTTCATAAAATAAAATTAAGAATAAGTACATAGACTTTTTATCTATCCTCCGTAGGATATCATATTTTTCACGATTGCGCAAATTTTTGCTCAACTTTTTTTAAAAAATATGTTTTTCTGATTACAAAAGGAAAAATAATTATTATTTTTATGCCATAATACTTTATTTTCTATATTTTAAAATAAAATATCTATTTGTCAATATTTATATTTACAAAATACGGAAAAAATCCCCTTTCGGAGATTTTAATCCACATAAATATAACCATCAATGGCTGGGTGGTTGATAGGAACCTTTCGAATCGTTACTTCGTAAAGACCACGATAGTTCATATCACTCACGATAATATTTCCATCCTGAATATCTGTTACGATACCCACATGTCCATAATATGCGTTGTAACCGTGCCCTGAGAACTGTACGATCGCACCAACAATCGGAGTCTTTCCGGTTGGGACACCCTGTGCACGAGCGTTGCGAATCCACTGATTAGCGTTTCCGCGCCATGTAACCGTCTTATTACGAGCCACATGCCAAGTACAATTTCCTGCAACAAACCCTCGACCAAGTCCTGTAAATTTGATCGCATAGCGATCTTTTAAACCATTGGAGTTTACAACTGGAGTTGCTTCAACTGCAATAGACAGTTCTTCTGTTTTTGGCTTTGTCTCAGCTACTGGGGTTGCTTTTTTGGTTGAAGTTTCTGTTTTTGGTTTTTCCTGAGTTTTTGTCTGAGTTGGTTGTTTTTCAGACTGAGTCGCTGGTTTTACTACTTTTGGTTCAGGACGCACTGCACCAGGAATCATTAATTTTGTTCCATCCTGAATTTTTCGCGCATCAGAAATATTATTGGTATCAAGAATTTCCTGTACAGAAACATTGTACTGCTTCGCGATATCTGAAACTGTTTCCCCTGGCTTGAGAGCATGAACGATTCCAGAAACTGGTGGAATTTTCAACACTTGTCCCACCACAAGGGTATCACTCATTGAGAGGTTATTGGACCACAAAATTACTTCTGCGGCAATATTATATTTTTTTGAAATTTTAATAATATCATCATGTTCTACTACTGTATATGTACGAACATTTGATTCCGGAATTGCAGCAGGCTGCTCTGTTGAGATATTTTGATTTGTTTCTTCTGCACCAGTCAGAGTTTCTGGACTTACAACCACCAAGCCACTTTCTGAGATGTATTCCAAGTTATCGGTATCAGTAAAGGCTGTAATAATTGATGATTCATCATAATCTCCTACTTGCGTCTGTGAAGCAGTTCCAATCTGCGCCAATGATGGATAGATTGGAAACAAAATTACCAAAAATGTTGTAAACCACTTAAACTTTTTAAAAGATTCTGTGGCTGAACGAACAGGAACCTGATTTCTACTAGCGCGCTCAAGTCGCGCCTTATAATTTGGAAGTGATGACACTGAGAAATTTTAGAAATAAAAAGCGTAAACCCTCTTGCGAGGGCTAAACACAAGAAACACTAAGCAATAGCAGTTACCGTCAAAGTTGTTTCAGATGGGCGGAATCCACGAGAGCGAACATATCGCTTTTTTGCTTTCATCTTGAAAACACGAACCTTTTCACCACGCTGGTGAGAATCTACACGAAGAGTTACTTTTGCACCTTCTACAAATGGAGTTCCAACTTTTACAGTTTTTCCGTCCTCAGAAGCCACGAGAAGTGGAGCTACTTCAAGATTTTCACCTTCAGCAAGATGCTGACGATCAACCACAAGAGTTGAATCCTGGCTTACAGTGTACTGTTTTCCACCGATTTCAATAATCGCAATCATATTAAAAAGATTTATGCTCATATAGGAGCCCCGAAGAGTCTTGTTCCCTATAACAAAGCGAAGATAAAAACTGTTTTTTGGAAAATTTTCCAAAATCACCAATCTATTTTATTCAAAAAAAATATTTGTCAACACTTTCGCGGTGTTTTTTTGAGAATTCTTGGAGTTTTCTTGATTTCATCACAAAATTTTTTGACAAAAAATTTGCTTTTTCAATAATTTTCTATACAATTCGGGTGCTTTCAAGTTTTGGGGTATAGCCAAGCGGTAAGGCAGCGGACTTTGACTCCGTCATTCGTAGGTTCGAATCCTACTACCCCAGCCATTTGCAACAAAAAATCCTCTCCTCGAGGATTTTTATTTTGTGTTTTTTAATTGAGAAGTCCCGCATTATAATCACGAAAAGCTTGCATAAGATCAGTTGGATTATCCATTACAAATGG
>MORC01000006.1 GCA_003260345.1 Candidatus Gracilibacteria bacterium GN02-873
ATATGTTGATATACTTTCTTTGGTGATTGAAGGAGTTTTGGTGMGAGGGTTGAGATAGCACCAATACGCCGGGCAGTGATGGGGTGGTCGGAGAGAATATTAGAAAGAGTTGCCCAAAGAAAGTATATCAACATATCCCCCCAACAAAAAAACCCACCCTCAATTCCTTGAGAGTGGTGTTTATTCTGTTTTTATTGTTGTAGTTAGTGTATTATCACAATAATCAATAAAAGGGGATTATTGTGAACTTTTATTCAAAATCTTGGCATATATCTACTCTCCCACATCAAGCGATGCAGTACCATCAACGCAACAGAGCTTAACTTCTGTGTTCGGAATGGGAACAGGTGTACCCTCTGCGCAATATACACCAAGATCCTGAATAAAAATCCTTGTTGTTATCTTTTTTGTTTTTGTGTTTGTTATAGAAACATTGTGGTTTGTATATACTCTGTTTCCAGTCTTTATCAAGACTGCGTTCATACCAACATCTTCAATATAATTGAAGCATTGAGAATGTTGCATCTTTTTTGTTCAATTCCAAGAAAAGAACAAAAAGCGTATATAAATACCGTTCGTGCTATTAGTAATGCTCAGCTCCACATATTTCTATGCTTCCACTTACATCCTATCAACCTCGTAGTCTCCGAGGGCACTTATCCAGACTAAATCTGGTGAGATACCTTATCTTTGAGTCAGCTTCCCACTTATATGCTTTCAGTGGTTATCCATTCCGAACTTAGCTACTCGGCGGTGCCATTGGATGACAGCCGATCCACCAGGGGTTCGTCCATTCCGGTCCTCTCGTACTAGGAACAGGTCTCATCAAGTATCTAAACGCTCACAGCAGATAGGGGCCAAACTGTCTCACGACGTTCTGAACCCAGCTCGCGTACCGCTTTAAATGGCGAACAGCCATACCCTTGGGACCTTCTCCAGCCCCAGGATGCGACGAGCCGACATCGAGGTGCCAAACCGCGTCGTCGATATGAACTCTTGGACGCGATCAGCCTGTTATCCCTAGAGTAACTTTTATCCGTTGAGCGACACCACTCCCACGTGTTGGTGCCGGATCACTTTCACCGACTTTCGTCTCTGATCGACTTGTAGGTCTCTCAGTCAAGCAGGTTTATGCGAATACACTATCGATCCGATTTCCATCCGAATCTAACCTACCTTTGTGCGCCTCCGTTACATTTTAGGAGGCAACCGCCCCAGTTAAACTCCCCATCAAGCACGGTCCCCGCCTTGGGCGGGTTAGAGGCATACGTATACAAGGGTGGTATCTCAAGGATGACTCCAGTAGAACTAGCGTTCCACCTTCAGCGTCTCCCACCTATCCTGCACAAATATACGTACGACTCAATGCCAAACTAGAGTAAAGCTTCATAGGGTCTTTCCGTCTTGCTGCGAGTAATCGGCATTTTTACCGATATTGTAATTTCACCGGGCCTGAGCTTGAGACAGTGTCCAGACCGTTATGCCGTTCGTGCGGGTCGGAACTTACCCGACAAGGAATTTCGCTACCTTAGGACCGTTATAGTTACGGCCGTCGTTCACCAGGACTTAGGTTCAGAGCTTGCACCCCTCCCCGTGATCTTCTGGCACCGGACAGGCATCACCCCGTATACATCATCTTGCGATTTAGCACGGAGCTGTGTTTTTGGTAAACAGTCGCCTGGACTCGTTAGCTGCGGCCTCTCAGATAAATGCTGAGGAGGCAGGTCTTATCCCGAAGTTACGACCGCTGTTTTGCAGAGTTCCTTAAGCTCAGTTATCCCGTCCACCTTAATGTACTCACATCCACCCACGAGTGTTCGATTACGGTACGGTTATATACATTCGTCCCAGAGTGGCTTTTCTTGGCACCTTCATATCACAGGACCTTACTTATCCCTTCCGAAGAAGTATTGGGTAAGGAATCATAACCCTCTTGTATTGTTGTGCGGATTTGCCTACACAACCAAAAGCATTACTCTTCACTCATATCCATGAGAGTGTCCGATATTCGCGATGCGTCCCCACATAGGTAATAACCTCTTGTATATAGTTCTGGAATATTAACCAGATATCCATCGGCTTGCCCCTTTCGGGTGCACCTTAGGACCGACTAACCCTGCCACGACTGACGTAGGACAGGAAACCTTGGGTATTCGGTGTGGAGGGTTTTCACCTCCATTACGTTACTCATACCAACATTTGCACTTCTGATACCTCCACAGGTGGTTACCCAACTGCTTCACAGGCTTACAGAACGCTCCGCTACCGATCCATACTAATGTATAAATCTTCCATCTTCGGTGTATAACTTAAGCCCCGCTGAATTTTCGGCGCACAATCACTCGACCAGTGAGCTATTACGCACTCTTTGAATGAGTGGCTGCTTCTAAGCCAACATCCTGGCTGTCTTAGTAATCGCACATCCTTTTCCACTGAGTTATAACTTGGGGACCTTAGATAGGAATCTGGGCTGTTTCCCTTTTGACAATGGCGCTTATCCGTCACTGTCCGACTGTATAATATTCCGCCAAGAGTATTCGAAGTTTATCAAGATTTGCTAAGTTGGAATAAACCCGCTAGTCTTATCAGAGCCCTACCCCTCTTGGTTACTATTATACGCTATACCTAAATATATTTCGCGGAGAGCCAGCTATCTCCCGGTTCGATTAGCTTTTCACTCCTATTCACAGCTCATCCAGTGGACTTGCAGCTCCAATTGGTTCGGCCCTCCAGTAGGTGTTACCCCACCTTCAGCCTGGCCATGAATAGCTCACACGGGTTTCGGGTTTACTATACGTGACTAAAATCGCCCTATTCAGACTTGGTTTCCCTTCGGCTCCGACTATATCTGTCTTAACCTTGCCACGTATACGTAAGTCGTTGGTTCCTTCTCCAAAAGGCACGCCGTCACGCCGAAGCGCTCCGACTCTTTGTAAGCACAAAGTTTCAGGATCTATTTCACTCCCCTCCCGGGGTTCTTTTTACCTTTCCTTCACAGTACTTGTTCACTATCGATCTCGAATACTCTTTAGCCTTAGATCGTGGTCGACCTAACTTCATACCGGATTTCACGTGTCCGATACTACTTACGAGCATATCGTACCGAATATATAGATTATTTCGAATACGGGGCTATTACCCTCTTTGGCCTACCTTTCCAGGTAATTTTTCTGTAATTATATATCAGTATCGCTATATGAGCTTTGCGGTGATATGTCGTGTAACCCCCGTACGGCAACGGGCTCATCCTTGGCACCGTACAGGTTTGGGCTGTTCCAATTTCGCTCGTCACTACTTTCGGAATCTCGGTTGATTTCTTTTCCCAGCTTACTAAGATATTTCAATTCGGCTGGTGTCCTCCTAATCAGGTTATCCATCTTGATGGATAGGGTTCCCCCATTCGGAAATCCTGGGCTGTAACGTTTCGTGACAACTTACCCAGGCTTATCGCAGTCTTGCGCGTCCTTCATCGGATATTCGAGTCAAGGCATCCACTTTGTGCCGTGTATGTATTTATACACTGTGCTTTTTGTTCTCGCTTGATTTATATTTAAATGTTGATATGAACGTAATCTTGAGTATGAAAATAAAATGATTTATTTTCTTTGGTGGAAACAGAATGACTGTTAATGTTTATTCATTTCCAGTTACATTACAATGTTTCTCGTTTTTTTGTTTGGAAAAATATTGCTATTTTTCATTTACTTTTAGATAACATTCAATAATAGTTTTATTGATTCGTGATTGTTAAAGAACGAATGAAACGCATAGCATCTCATGAATCAGAAGACAAGTACTATAAAGATACATAAGATAAAGAGATAGTCCATCCGCACGTTCACGTACGGATACCTTGTTACGACTTAACCCCAGTCAGTGTGTTTACCGTGGACCTCCGTATTGCTCGAAGGGCTTAAGGTACGCACACCTCCCATGGTTTGACGGGCGGTGAGTACAAGACCCGGGAACAGATTCACCGTAACATAGCTGATTTACGATTACTAGCAATTCCAACTTCATGGGGGCGAGTTGCAGCCCCCAATCTGGACTGAGATCGGCTTTTTCAGATTGGCTCCACATTGCTGTATTGCGACTGTTTGTACCGACCATTGTATCATGTGTGTAGCCCTAGGCATAAGGGCCATGCTGATTTGACGTCATCCACACCTTCCTCTTGATTAACTCAAGCAGTCTCGTTAGACATAGTAACTAACGACGTGGGTTGCGCTCGTTAACGGACTTAACCGAACACCTCAAGGCACGAGCTGACGACAACCATGCAGCGCCTGTTTTCAAGCTCCCTTGCGGGCACTCCTCCATTTCTGGTGGATTCTATCAATGTCAAGCCTAGGTGAGGTTCCTCGTTTATTGTCGAATTAAACCACATGATCCACTGCTTGTGCGGGTCCCCGTCTATTCATTTGAGTTTTAACCTTGCGGCCGTACTCCTCAGGCGGGATGCTTAATGCGTTAGCTTGAGCACTGAACTTACGTCCAACACCTAGCATCCATCGTTTAGGGCGTGGACTACAGGGGTATCTAATCCCTTTCGCTCCCCACGCTTTCGTCTCTCAGTGTCAGTAGTGTTCCAGCAAGCTGCCTTCGCTTTTGGTATTCTGGTATGTATCAACGGATTGCACCCCTACTCATACCGTTCTGCTTGCCTCTCCCACACTCAAGTTCTCCAGTTTTTCGCACAATCCAGGGTTGAGCCCTGGAGTTTCATACGAAACTTAAAAAACCACCTACAGACGCTTTACGCCCAGTAATTCCGGATAACGCTTGGGGCCCTCGTATTACCGCGGCTGCTGGCACGAAGTTTGCCGCCCCTTATTCCTCTTGTACCGTCATTATCTTCCAAGAGAAAAGAAGTTTACACCAACAAAGGCTTCATCCTTCACGCGGTGTCGCTCCATCAGGCTTTCGCCCATTGTGGAAGATTCCTCACTGCTGCCTCCCGTAGGAGTATGGGCCGTGTCTCAGTCCCATTGTGGCTGGCCGTCCTCTCAGACCAGCTACCCGTCATTGCCTTGGTGAGCTATTACCTCACCAACTAGCTGATAGGCCGCAGACCTTTCCCTGAGCGCATTGCTGCTTTACCCTTTCGGGACTATCCGGTATTAATCTGGATTTCTCCAGGCTATCCCTGACTTAGGGGGAAGTATCAACGTGTTACGCACCCGTTTGCCGCTAATCTATTTTCTACACAGAGAAGAGAAAAAGTATATTGTTTTTCTGCTCTGTGTAGAAAACTTCATCGCTCGACTTGCATGTGTTAGGCGCACCGCTAGCGTTCATCCTGAGCTATGATCAAACTCTTTGAAACGTTAGACCTACATATAGAAATATATAGGATTTTATTTGAATGATTGTTGTGTATCTAGAATTATAGGCTTCAATATAAATATTGAAGTTGTCTTCTGATTTATGAGATGTTAAGGTTCATACTGTCATTGGTGTTCCCGCTGGCAGTGGGAAATTTATATTGAAAAAGAAAGAAAAGTCAAAAGAATTTTCAAGAAAAAATCACAAAAAAGCCATCAAAAATATTTTTCCCCTTAAAATAGCGAAAAATCAAGTGTAAAAAAATATTTTTTGAGAGAAAAAATTTACAAAAATTGGCAAAAAAACTACGAATTTTTGCAACTAAAATCTTTAAAAAATTATTGTATACAATTTTTGAACAAAAAATAAAATTTAGAGATTTTTGCAAAATCTCAAATATTCTATTATACTATTTTTGTTTACTATTTTTTAAATTTTTTATGAAGAAAATTTTTGTCATTCTTTTGGTTTTCTTGGTGCTCGGCGGAAGCGCATTTGGCGCATACAAATTTTTGATAGAATGAAAACAAAACACACCAGAAAGCGAAAAGCAAAATATCTCGGAGACAAAAACTATTTCGGCGCTCAATATTCGTGAGCAATTCGCCGTAGTTGAAAGCGAAAATGCGTATGGATCGACTCTTTGGATTATCAATACAAAGCCGATTGAAGGCTATATCAACCAATTTTTGGATGTAGCGAGAAATTCTGGGTTCATCGCGGTCGTGCCTTACTGAAAGGAAATGTATAATTTTTGGGGTGAAATCAAAAATTTTGGAGGTATTTTTAGCATCAATGCCCTTGAGAGAAAAATTTTTGGGAAAGTGGTGACAGAAGGTTCGTATAATTGGGAAAATTTGGATCATGAAAAAATTGCCGAAGCGCTTGTGTTGAGTAATGACAAAGAAGAAATAGATTTTCAGACAGTGTTGGTGGTGGGTCTACTCAGTCAGTTGAGTGATAACAAAGAAAAAATAGATTTTCAGACAAATAATCATGGTTTTGTTATAAAATTTGCTGATGAAAAGCCTTCAAATTATAAAATAACGGACAATTCTGCGAAAATTCAAAAAACGCGGACGCAAGAATCTGGGAAAATCACTGGAAATCATATTTCTCCCGATGTTGCCATTAGGAACGCATTGTTTGAAAGCACGATTGATCCTGAGAAGGAAAAAATCATTTTGAAAGAACATTTAGAAAAACTTCAAATCAACGAAAATACTTTTTTGGTGATACGGCAAGTAATAGGGCCAGGTCAGGATGTAACCATCGCGATGGAGTACGACCAGAAGAACGAGCATCGAGTTGTCATCAAAGTCATTATCGAGGATAATAATGATTCTGTGGAAGATATCAAAAAAATATATGAGGCAAGTTTGGCTCAAAATTTAGCGGAATCGATTTCTTTGGAAAATAAAAAACTGGAAACAATGCTTCGAAAAATTGTGCAGAGTGTGCAATTTTCGGAAAAAGATGGCGTTTTCATTTTTCAAATCGATGTGCCGACTGCAAAAGAAGTAGCAGAAGCAATTGTGTACGGAGCACAACTATCAATGAATCATTACTTGGAGCGTTTACGCGACACAAATCGTCAAGCAGCGCTCAGAAATATTACCATGATGTTGGATGAATATTATGAAGAACACGAAAAATATCCAAAAAGTCTCGATGTCATCAATGCACCGAAAGATCCGCTTGATGGGCAAATTGGGACGCATTGTACTTTTGGTTTCAAATACGAGCCAACTCAGGATTCGCAATGATACAAAATTTCGGCATGTACAGAAACTGAACAAAATGACGGCACATATCTTATCGCGTACGATATAGATTTCAAAAATTCTGACACAAAAAATTTCCGGTCGCAAGCAAAAAATCCTGATGAAATACAGAAAATGCAGCTTCGTGATAATGCTCGCAAACACATCGTGGCGACGATTTCTACAAAAATCCAAAATTATTATGCGAAATACGGGAAAATCCCTGGAAAAATTTCGGATTTATCGCCAGAATTTTTGAGCACCATTCCAAAAGATCCTATCGAAAATCAAAAAAATCAGAATTGTTCGTATCAAATTATTTTTGAAAAAATGACAGAAAATAAATATTCACTCACATATTGTTCAGAAGTCAGCGAACAAAAAATTGCTGATATCGTCACAATACAATAAAATTCCCAAAATGGGAATTTTTTGAAAAGTATAAAATATGTGTTTTAAATAGGAGTTATTGCCACAAACAATAAGAGACATAAACATCGCAATGCTTGTGTTAAACATACAAGGCCGAGGTCAGAATTATTTTATTTTTGATAGATTTTTCGTGGAATACATACTTGCGATTCCCAAGTTTCACGATTGGAAATAGCATTCTCAGCAGCATCCTGTTCTCATTTTTTCTTGGAAGTTCCCTTTCCACGCCCCAATGTACATTCACCGAGCAAAACATCAATCACATAGGTTTTATTATGATCTTGCCCTTCTTCGGCAACCACTTGATAGGTCGGTAATTGTCCCCAAAGTTCTTGTGTTAATTCTTGTAAATATGATTTCGGGTCAACATACAACCCACGCGACATAATCTCTTCCAGCATGGAATAAATATTTTTGATAATCCATTTTTTGGCAACCTCAAAGCCAAAATCAAGATACATCGCACCAATAAGCGCCTCAACCGCGTTCGCCAAAATATAAGGATTTTCATGGCCTGCTACGCGAAATTCTCCGCGAGAAAGTTGTATCACCTCGGACATCCCCAATTTTTTGGCAACCATCGCAAGATTGCGCCCACGCACCACTGCCGAGCGAATATCAGTCAATTCGCCTTCAGGTTTTTTGGGAAAATCTTGAAATAATCGCTCTGTAATCGAAAGCTCCAACACTGCATCACCCAAAAATTCGAGGCGCTCGTTGGAATCTTCATACAAATAAGTCGCTTCATTGAGCACACTTCGATGCACAAAAGCCGTAAAAAAAAGTTGTGGATTTTGAGGCGAGAGATCAAGTTTTTTTAAAAAATCAAGTACCCGCTCCTCAAATTCTCATCGCGTAAAACGCAGTGAAGTTTTTGGCATATTTTAGGAAAAAAATTGATAATTTTTCACAGGATTTTTTTGAAATGCTTCGCGATTTTTGATAAAATTCCCGAGGGCACCATTGATAAATTTTGCGCCCGCATCATCAGAAAAACGCTTCGCAAGCTCAATCGCTTCATTGATACTGATTTTTTCGTCAATAAAATCTTCTGGCACGTTTTTGTTCCAATAAAGCATTTCTGAAAGAGCGATCATGAGAATAATCACATGAATTTTCGGCATCGTTTCAATGTCAAATTTTCCAGCAAATTCTGAAATAATTGTCATCAATGGGGCGATATTTGCGTGAATATTTTCACGCATACGATAAAAATATAATTCGTCAATATTTTGATAAAAACTTTCATCTCGATATGTTTCACGAAAAATTGTGAGGTTATTTTCTGATTCGGAAACAAAAATATCAGAATACAAAACCTGCAACAAAAAGGCACGAGTGCTGCGTCGAGAAGAAGGCATAATCAAAAATTTTAAAGAACAAAACTGAAAAAATTAAGCATACCCCCGAAGTGGTTCGGGAGTATGGAAAAATTCTTTCAAGAATTACGCGCGAATAACGCTTGGAGTCTTTCCGCGACCTGTTTTTACACGGATAACTTTTCGTCCTTTGTATTCACCAGTAATTGGAGATGCAAAGTGCGCAAGTGCTACTGCTTCACCCGCTTCATTGTACTGAAGTGAAGATGAAAGATTTTCGAGGCGAGTAGCATTAAGGCGGAGCCACGCTGCATAACGCTTTCGTCCGCGAACTCGAGAAAGTTGTTTTTTTGAAAAAGTCATACTAAAAAATGGTTAAAAGAAAATTTCAAATTATACAACTGAAACGTAAATATCACGGTATACTCGTCCATCAAAACGAGTACGGCGTCGTTCCTGGAATTGTACTACACCATCACGAGTAGCGAAAAGAGTATAATCATTACCCTGAGATACTCCCTGTCCTGCCCAAAAAGTATTTCCTTTCTGGCGAACAATAATATTTCCAGCAAGAGCAGGCTGACCACCATAGATTTTTACACCAAGTCGTTTCGCCACCGAGTCTCGACCATTGGCGGTCGAACCCATCGCTTTTTTATGAGCCATAATTAATTAAATTATTAAATAATCAAGATAATAAATTATCGATTGTTAGCAAAGCGAGCGAACGCCTTGTTGGCTTCTGCCATTTTGTATACATCAAGTTTTTTCTTGAACGCTGTACCAGTTTCAGTCGCAGCATCAATAAGTTCTTGCGCAAGAAAATGAGCAAAATCCTTTCCGTCTTTTGAACGAGCCGCTCCAAGAATCCAACGAGAAGCCAATGCAAACTGACGACCAGCTGGAACATCCATAGGAACCTGGTAGATAGAACCACCAACTCGCTTTGGACGACATTCGATCTTTGGCATAGTATTGTCTACTGCCTTGTCGAAAATTTCTTCAGGATTTGTGTATCCTTTTTCACGAAGAATGTCAAAAGTATTATTGAGGATTTTGTACGCGAGCGTCTTTTTTCCATTTTTCATCAAGTAGTTGACAAATTTCTGGATGCGCTCGTTCTGTGTTGCAAATGAAACACTTCCTTTTGTACTCATAAATAAAATGTTAATGTTTTGAAGTAATTATAGCAGTGCTATTTTATTTTTTTGCTTTTGGTTTTTTTGTACCATATAGTGAACGAGACTGACCGCGTTTTTCAACACCCTGACAGTCAAGAACTCCACGAACAATATGGTAACGCACACCTGGAAGGTCTTTCACACGACCACCACGAAGCATTACTACAGAGTGTTCTTGAAGATTGTGTCCTTCACCACCAATATATCCAATCACTTCATAACCATTTGTAAGGCGAACTTTTGCAACCTTTCGGAGGGCAGAGTTTGGTTTTTTTGGAGTCATTGTATACACCTTAAGACAAACACCACGACGCTGAGGAGCTGGAAGTTCGTTCATTTCTTTTTTCAAAGAATTTCGATTAAACTGAAGTGCTGGAGACTTACTCTTACGAGTTTTATCTTTTCGCTTTGAGCGAACAAGCTGACTAATTGTAGGCATAGTTTTTGAGTTTTAAAATATCTGTTATACAAGAAATTAACGCTTTGACCAAGATGGAGATTTTCTCGCTTTCTTGAGACCTGGCTTTTTTCTTTCTACCTTACGAGCGTCACGAGTAAGGAACCCTGATCCGCGTAGAGTTTGTTTAAGATTTTCATCAGCAACCACCAAAGCACGAGCAATTCCATGACGAATAGCTTCAGCCTGAGATGCTTCTCCTGAACCAGAAACTTTTGCCTCAAAATGGAACCCGTCATACACTCCTGCAGTTTTGAGAGGAGCATAAATTGTATGAAATAGGTCTGCACGATGTACGTATCCATCTACTGCCTTACCATTGATAGTAGATTCACCTTTTCCTGCAAAAAGACGAACCTGTGCAACAGCAGACTTTCGACGACCAACGGCATAAGAATATTTTTTCGCTGACATAAAATAAAGGAGAAAAAATTATAAAGAGAGAGTTTCAGGTTTCTGAGCAGCATACTGGTGTTCTGCTCCGGCAACAACTTTCAATCGATCAAGCATTTTTTCACGAAGTTTATTTTTTGGAAGCATTCCAGAAACTGCATGAGAAATAATGTGTGCCGGATTGAGTTTTCGCATATCCGCGAGAGTTGTTTCTTTCAAACCACCCATATAACCAGAGTGTGTACGGTAAAGCTTTACTTCTTCTTTTGTACCAGTAACGGCAATTTTTTCAGCATTGATCACAACGATGTATGCACCATTGTCGATATGCGGAGTAAAGTCTACACGATCACGTCCTGAAAGTTTTTTAGCAATCACTGTGGCAAGTCGACCAAGAGTCTGATCTGCGGCATCAACCACAAACCAAGGACGCTCATTTCCAGGGATTTGCTTTGAAACAAGAGTTTTCATAAAAGAGAAAATTTAGAATTGAGAAAATAATATTCCGAGAACTAAACAAGTTCAATCTTCACAAGAATAGCACTATCTCCATCTCGGTATTTGAGCGGAGTAATACGAGTATATCCACCCGTTCGATCCTTGTAAGTCTCCCCTGCTTTTAATACTTCACGAGATGATTTTTCTGTAAAAACCTGTGGAGCAATAAGGCGAATTTTATTGTATTCAGTGTGATCACCTTTTGCAAGTTCAATAAGACCTTCTACTACTGGAACAATCGCAAGTGCGCGTTTTTTTGTAGTAGTGATAGCTCCGTGTTCAAAGAGAGCTGTTGTCAAATTACGAACAACGCTTTTTCGATGTGCCTTATCTTTTCCGTTGAGGTGAAGATGTTTTTTAACTCGATGACGCATAGAGAGTAAATATGAAAATAAAATTGAATTCTTTTAATTAATCGTCGCCCAAAAGCTTGAGCCCACGAGCAGCAAGCGCTTCACGAACTTCTGTCATAGCCTTTCGACCAAAACCTTTAATAGAAGAAAGTTTCGCTTCTGTACATTTTGCGAGTTGTTCAATAGAGAGAATATCTCCATTTACAAGCGCATTCAGTGTACGAGGTGAAAGTCCCATAATCTCGATTGGAGTGTATGTTTCTTTTTCGAGATCTGCCTTCACTTCTTGCTTTTCTCGTTCGATCACTTCACGAATATTTGCAATAAATTCACCACCAACTTGGAGTGCTTCTTCGTTGAAAAGAGCAAAATATGATTCAAGCATTTTTCCTGAAAATTTCACTACATCAGCCGGAGACATAACTCCATTTGTTTTGATAGTGATATGAAGAGCATCAAGGTTTGTGATTTCTCCGTAGCGAGCATTTTCTACTGTGTATTTTACATTCAATACTGGTGAGAAATTTGCATCCACTACCAAGAGATTTGGATCTTCTTCAATATTTTTCAAATGTTCAATACTGGCGTATCCCACATTTTTTTCTACACGAATCTGAATGTCGAGAGAAAATCCAGCATCAAGGCTTGTGATGTACATGTCTGGATTGAGAATTTTAATTCCACCAGCTTCTGTAATATCTCCTGCCGTAACGATTCCTGGCTCTTTTTTGGAAAGAGTAATCCATTCAACACCAGAATCTGGTTTTTCAACTACCAATCCTTTAAGATTCAAAAGAATATCAAGAACTGAGTCGTGTACACCTGGAAGTGTTGCATATTCGTGAGAAACTCCAGCGATTTTTACGCCTGTTACTCGTGTTCCAGGAATTGAAGAGAGCATAACTCGACGAAGAGAATTTCCGAGAGTTACACCGTATCCATTTGGAAGTGGATCAATAGTAAATGTCGCCTCATTTTCAGAAAGTACCTCTTGAGAAATTTTTGGTACTCCAATGACGGTATGAATTGTGTGCATAAAGAGAGGACGATAGAAAGAGAACTAAAAATGAAAATGTGACAGAATGAGAATTATTTTGAGTAAAATTCCACAATTCTTTGTGCGTCAATCATTTTATCAAAATCACCATTTTCTGGAAGAGCCGTAACAGTGATTGTAAGTTTTTTTGGATCAACTGAAAGCCATTTTGCGTTGGTTACAGTTGCATCTGAATTTTTCTTTGAGAATTCTGCAAATTCTTCAACAAGAGTCTTGTAGAGTGGAGATTCTTTGAGCTTTTCTTTCACAGTAATCACATCACCAACACGAACCTGATATGAAGGAATATTAACTTTTTTTCCATTTACCAAGAAGTGAGCATGGTTCACACACTGGCGAGCCTGCATAATAGTGCGTGCAATATTAGAGCGAAGAACTACAGTATCAAGGCGAAGTTCAAGTGAACGAAGCATTGCATCAGCTGTTGTCATATCTACCACTTTTGTAGCCTGCTGATAGTACTTTCTA